>JAJRQE010000019.1 GCA_024280415.1 Spirochaetota bacterium
AACACACCAAACATCCCTATTTATGTTACAAATTTTGTTCTAAACAACAGGCTGTTCTTTACAATTTTTATATTATCCTATATTATTAATCCATGATTGACAGATTGCTGTTAACAGACTTACATAAATGGCACACTAAAAACAATCGTAAACCCCTTATGATTCGTGGAGCAAGGCAGGTTGGAAAGACAACTATTGTAAAAATTTTTGCAAATAATTTTAAACAGCATATATTTCTGGATCTGGAAAAAAGGAAAGATAGAGAATTATTTGAACAGGATCTGCCTTTTGACAAGTTATTGGAGGCTTTGTTCTTTATTTACAAATGTGATCCCATAGAGAAATCTACTCTTATATTTATTGATGAAATTCAAAATTCGCCAAGAGCTGTGGCAACTTTACGATACTTTTACGAAGAGGCTCCAGAAATCCCGGTTATTGCTGCTGGTTCCCTCCTTGAGGTATACCTCGAAAAACAGAAAATTAGTTTTCCTGTAGGAAGAGTTGAATCTCTATATCTTTATCCTCTTACTTTTGAAGAGTATCTCTCTTCTGTTGATCATCCTTCGGCACTTAATGCTTTTAAACAGATACCTATTCCTGATTATGCTTATGACACTCTTTTTGATTATTTTAATGAATATGCTCTAATTGGAGGTATGCCGGAAATTGTATCTCATTATCAAAAAAACCATGATCTAAATACTGTGTCAGCATTATACGAAAATCTTCTTTTATCATATACAGATGATTCGGCAAAATATTCAAGAAATAATACCCTATATCAGGTTACCAGATATGCAATTGAAACTGCTCCTTTAGAAGCGGGGCATAGAATCAGATTTCAGGGATTTGGAAAATCCTCATATCGTTCAAGAGAAATGGGAGAGGCTCTCCGTACCCTGGAAAGAGCTATGCTACTCTATTTGGTTTATCCAACAACTAATACAGAATTACCGATTTTACCTGATTTAAAAAAATCGCCAAGGCTTCAATTTGTAGATACGGGATTTATAAATTATTTTGCAGGTATCCAGAATGATTACATAGGACTCAAAGATCTTAATTCTGTTTATAGAGGAACAATTACAGAACATATAATTGGTCAGGAAATTCTTGCAGCCAATAGGTCTTCAAAAAATAATCCTGTTTTCTGGGTAAGAGAAAAGGAAGGATCCAGTGCAGAGATCGATTACATATTAAAATACAACTCTAACCTTATCCCAGTAGAAGTAAAGTCAGGAAAAACAGGAACCATGAAATCCCTCCATTTATTTATGGATAACTGTAAATATAATCTAGGTATTAGATTATTTAGAAATAAAGTATCTATTTCAGATATTCAGACTCCAAAGGGGAAACATTTTAAACTAGTAAATTTACCCTATTTCCTAGGCGGTAAATTGAATGAATATCTCAATAACTTAGATAATTTGTAATAATTATTTACCCTGGAACAGATGAACGAACTACATAAGATGGAATTTCTATACTACCATATAATTGCTGTTACAAGACTCCTCAGTCTTTTGGATAATCCTAAACTGCATCCCACTAAATCAATTGTAACAACAAGCATGGTAATAAGAAATTCCTGTGGGTGTTGATTGTTTTATTTTCGCAATATATGAGCAATCGTTTGTGTTGTAATTCCTTTACTGTTATTTTACAATCTTCGTATAGTTTTTAATAGATATTACTTCTTAGGAGAATCTATAATGTCGAGAAGATCAAAAATAAAACCGAAAGAGATTTCTTTCATAATAGTAAAGGAAAACAAAATTCTAAATATCGCACACAAGGGTGCATCGGAAAACTATCCTGAAAACACAGTACTGGCCTTTGAAAAAGCACTGGAGATGGGTGCAGATATGCTTGAAGTTGATCTCAGGTTAAGCAAGGACAACCATATTGTAGTTTTTCACGATGAAAAAGTCTGTGTAAGGAACAACGATAAGAAAGCAATTTCTGAATTAACACTGTCAGAAATTAAAGAGGTGGAACTGGATAAGAATCAACGGATACCAACCTTTAAAGAAGTTTTAAAGGAGTTCAAAGAAAGATGCAGGTTCTATATTGATCTTAAAGATGAGACTGCTCTTGAATATGCAATAGCCATCCTGCATGAAGAAAATTGTGTTAGTCGCACTATTCTGGGTATTTCTGATCCGGAAATTATCGAAAGGGCCAGAACACTGAACGGCAATATTTCCATATCGCTACTTGTGAAACTTAGTGATCGGGATAAAATATTTGCGTTGGGAAGAAAGTATAAACCTGATTATCTTCATCCCTGCTGGGAAAACTACAGCGAAACCCCATCAGAACTTTTAACAGAAGATTTTTTTAAAAAAGCCAAAGATGGTAATTTCAGTATTGTAACCTGGCATGAGGAGAATAAAGAGGAATTAAAGAATCTGGCTTCCCTTCCTGTTTATGGGATCTGCACAGACAAACCCGGTCTCTTGTCGAAGATATTGGAAATAAAATTAAGAATGGAGAAAGATATATCAAACTGAGAGCCCTTTCCCGTAAATATCTACCAATTCTTTTACATAGAGAGTATTGATAAAGGCAACTCCCATATTAATATAAGCTTCAAATCCATCCTCAGGGGAGACTGTCCAGACTACCACAGGAAGAAAGCGACAATTTGCATAATTAACAAATTCCTGACTGCAAAAGTCATGACGGATATTTATCCCGCAACAACCAGCAGATACAGCAATGTCGCAAATAGTCCTTATTTTTTCAGTATAAGTAAGATCCTCCCTGTCAAATAACTCCTCATCAGCATTAAGCAAAACCTGAAATTCAGGGTACATTTTCTTTAGATAAAAAGCACGAACCTGCTCACAGCCAGAAAAAACAACCCATCCTGTAAGATCCAGTTTTTTCACCAATATCGAAGCAGGAATAATACATTCATCATCTTTTAAATCCAGATTCAACTGAATATTCCGGTTATATACGGCCATGAGCATCTCTTCCAAAGAAGTAATCTTCCCGTCACGATGAGAAAATTTAATATCATCCTGACTCTCCAGAAGCAAAATTTCCTTATATGTCAGACGCTTAACAAATACCGGACCACTGCTCCTGGTATCAAGAGTCTCATCATGCCAGAGGATGGGGACTCCATCTCTGGTTGCACGTACATCAATTTCATTGATATCAGCTCCCCACCCATACCCCTTCAGTACTGAATCAACAGTATTGATAGGAGTATTATTACAACCAGCATGTGCCATTACCAAGGTTTTATTCATTGTCATTACCTTCCTAAAGAGGATCCTGCCGAGGGATCTATTTTAATCCCAACGAAAAACCTTTCGTCAGGCGTTTGTAGTAATATCCGGAAAAGAAGAGTACCGGTAAAGTTGCAAGCAATCCGATTGCCATAAGTTCACCCCAGAGAGTCTCGTACTCTGTAATAAAACTCACAATTTTCAGAGGCAAGGTCTGAAGACTCGGAGTACGTATAAACAATAATGCGAATAGAAATTCGTCCCAGGCTATAATAATGCTGAAAATAGCAGTGGCTGCAATTCCTCCGGATGAGAGAGGAACAACTATATGAGTCAGAGTCCTTAGTTTCGATGCACCATCAATCTCTGCGGCCTGCTCATACTCGACAGGAAGGCTCTTCAAAAAGCCGAATAGCATCCAGATACAGTATGGAAGGGTGTAAACTTGATAAACAAGAATAAGCCCCCAGAGATTATTGAGCAGCTTAACCTTAGTAAAGAGTGTATAAAGAGGTATAGAAAGCACCATAGGAGGAAGAATTTTCACAATAAGTACCCAGATCAAAAAAACTATATTTAACCTGAAGGGAAACTTATATCTCACCAGCGCATAAGAAGCCAGAAATGCAAGTATGAGAGAAACCAGGGTAGAGGTAAAAGCAACAAAAAGACTGTTCATCAGATTCTTTACAAAACCGGCCTTTATAACTCCTACGAAGTTTTTAAGAGTGATAATCTTTGGAATAAAGGTTGGAACAGAAGAGATATTCTCCAATGGTGTTTTAAGAGCAGTGATTAGTATCCAGTATAGCGGGAAGAGTACAACAACAAGGACAAGAACCATAAGTATCCAAAAGAAAAATCCTTTTCGGGACATAACAGATCCTGTCATTAATTTTCCTCCTTCATAATACCTTTTATATAGAACATTGCAATTAGAAAAATAACTGCCAAAACATAAAGTGCTGAGGCACTTGCTCTGCCGAGATTAAAAAAGGAAAAACCCTCACGATAAATATAGTACGAAACAGTCTCTGTTGAGTTTCCAGGACCACCCTGTGTAAGGGCATAAACTTTTCCAAATATCCTGAATGTATCAATTGTCCGAAGCATAATTACCAGTAGAATCTGACTGCTCAAAACAGGAAGTGTAATATAAATCAAATTACGAAAATATCCAGCCCCATCGATACTGGCGGACTCAAAAATTTCCCTGGGAATTGAATTTAATCCTGCCTGCATTACTAGAAAAGCAAAGGGTGTCCATTGCCAGATATCCACAAGAATAATAGAAAAGAGGGCTTTATTTTTATCTATTAGCCAGCCAACAGGTTTTAAATCCAATGAACGCAATATATAATTAAATAGACCGATATCATAATGGTAAAGAACTCTCCAAACAGCACAGATAACCATGGTTGAAACCATCATTGGAAATATAACTGTGATCATAAAGGGGCCTTTACCACGAAATTCGCCATAAAACATCAAAGCAAGAAAAATGCCCAGCCCCACCTCAAAAATGGTAGTTACTGCTGAAAAAACGACAGTATTAGAGAAGGCTGTCCGAAAAACAGTATCAGAACCTATAGTAATAAAATTTTTAAAACCAATAAAAATTTTATCATCAGCAAGATAATTATATTTAAAAAAAGACAGTGTAATTGTATTTATAACAGGGTAGACTGTCAAAAAAAGAATTACCAATAGAGCAGGCAATAGTATTAATATAAAAAAAATCGGATTATTTCTGGCATTCATTGATTTCATTTTGATTTCCTATGTAAGGAGAACTATTCCGGGAATTGCGTAATAGAATAACAATCCCCGGAAAAACTATTATTCTACAATTTCACCTATTTTAGCGTTTACTTCTGCCAGAGCAGATCGTGGATCCATCTCTTTTATCAGTGCCAGCTGTAAATATGTACCAAGAGCAGCTTCGATCTCTTTCCACTTGTTGGTTCTTGGTCGCGCCACACCATTTTGAAGGCCATCCAACTGAGCTGGGTACCATGAATATTTTTCAATCAAAGAAGGAACCTGATGAACACTGACTCTGGTAGGAGGAACACCGGTAGCATCTGCCATCTTCTCCTGCATCTCCTTACTGGTAAGAAATTGAAGAAAATCAAAAGCAGCTGACTTATTCTTTGAAGCCTCAGGGATTCCAGCAAGCCAGACACCAATCATCGGAGAAGATTTTTTAACCTGTGAAGGATGCTTGGTTACTACCACTTTTCCTACAACTGCAGATTCATCGGGATTATCAAGGTTTTTTATCCATCCAGGCCATACTTCAATTGCCATTGCACCTTTACCTGAGTAGATAGCATCTTTAACCTGAGCAGATTGATACATTGACACACCCTCTGGTGCATACTCAGCCAGTTTAAGGAAAAATTCCAGAGCAGACAAAGCTTCAGGACTATCCATTGCAGGCTTACCATCAACAAGAATATTACCACCAAAGGCCCAGAATAGCGGTAAAAATCCAGTAACTATAGGATTACCCTTTGAACCTCTGAAAAGAACTGGGTAAATATCAGGCTCGTTGGCATCAAGGGTCTTTGCGGCGACCATTACATCATCCCATGTGTCAGGTGCAGCAAGATTATATTTTGCCAGTAGATCTTTTCTATAGGCAAAAAGTTCTACGTTTCCCACAAGGGGAAGGGAATAAAGAGTACCCATATCATCATAAGGATAACGCCCAAGTTTAGTTAGTGTCGGAATAAAGTCAGAATCCAGAGTAAGTCCACGTTCTTTATACATAGCACCAAGATCTGTAAGCCAACCGGCTTTTTGGATCTGTGTAGCATTTGGATCATCTATAAGAACAAGATCATATGTTCCAACCCCGCTTTTCATATCAATGACAGATTTCTCGAAAAGACTGCTTCCTGAAAGTTTTAGAATTTCAAAGGTGATATCAGGATTCATTTTTGAATACTCATCAGCTGCAAGCTGCATCGCATCACCATAAGCGCCATCACGTCCTGCAATTGTCAATGTAACTGGTCCATCTGATTCCTTTGAGCCGGCTGCAAAGGTCAGAACAGGTAAAACCAGCAGGATGACCGTCAGAATTAAAATAATTTTCTTCATTTTCTCTCCTTTAAAGATTTTTGGATATTCTTACTATGAATATATAGCCACTGTATGTTAGCTATATATTAGGATAGTGTGAAAATTATACCCTATGAGTATTTATCAATCAAATTTTTTCAGTACTATGCTTAGTAACTATATTTGGTAAATTAGTAAAACAGAGTTACTAAGTACAAATTATCTAATAAGCAATATCAAATATGAGAAAACTAATTCAATAACTATTTATTGTTGACAATATATATCTCATAATTCCAATTAATAATCTCCACAGTGAGATTTTTTTTAGACTCACTAAAAATTTTTTCATGCTCCTTTTTCAATGAAGAATCAATACTTTTTTTGGGCACAATTATAAAATCATAATCTTTAATATTACCGTAAGACTCCGAATTTTCCATAGGCTTATAAGAGAATTCATGTGTTGTTAAAGCTAAAATTTTCTGGCCACTTGTATTTTGTAAAATTGCTTTTTTCCTTTTGTTCTCCATACGTGACTCAATAAACAAATTACCATCATGGATACAGCTGGTACCCTGAATTATAAAATCAAACTCAGTCGTAGTATAGAAATCATTGTTATCTCCAACAATGGTATAAGTGGCATGATCAACTTTCCCCTCAGGAATGGAAACAACAATATTATTATGATTAACCGTTGGAGAAATAAGCTGACTCAGAGCACCTAAATTATTAGTATGTATCTGGTACATGATTGTATTCTGCCATGATCGCTCTGCGAAAATTGTTGACAGGTGGTAACAAAGAGTCCCTGCACCAAGGAATATTTTAACTATTTTTTTAATTCCCTCATTTTTTAGATATTCCTGAATCTTATCAAAAACTCCATTCGCAACTTTAATTTTTTCATTTACATAAAGATGCTGCTTTTGGAAAAAATTTATATATGGATAATTCATTGAAAGAAAAAATTCTTTTCCATTTTTATCAGGTTTTACTTTTTTAAACAGTTTTACACCCAACTCCTCTTCATAATGTTTAAGCTGCTGCCAAACCCAGAGGTCACTCTTATAACTTACATCACATTTATCCTCAAGGTTTTTTATAATCCTGTTAATAGGCATGGTAATATCCCATATGGATCCACTGGGATTCCTTTCATATTCCTCGGAAAAAAATCCAAAAATATTCATTACAAGATCTTTTTGTTTTAGTCTGTGTTTGGAATTATTTCCCATTATTCTTTTCCCCAATATACTTAGAATATAAAATAACCTTCAATATAACCCAGTTAAACAAGCTGGTCATTATACAATGAGATCTATTACATAAAAACAAAATATCAGAGTATAATAATTATTTTTATCAAACTTTGAATCTTATCCTAATCCTACAATGCCTCCAGCCTTTCGATTTCTGAAATTAGCTGTACAGATTCCTTTGATAGTTTCCTTCCAATGGAATACAGAAAATCGGGAAGAAACTGCTTAAGCTCTTCATTACTTAGTTTCTCAATATCAGCTCTTCGTATTTTATAGACAGTAGTATTTCCCAGTACTGTAAAAGTAGCAGAAATAGGACCCGGATTAAAAAAAGTTAACTTCCCAAAATATGTTCCAGGTGAATACTTCGCCAGGATTTTGTAAGAAACTTTTCCATAGTATATTCGCTGCTCAACAAAACCTGAAGTAACCACATAAAGAGAGCTGCTCTCTTCTCCCAGAATTACAACACTTTCCTTATCCTTATATTCTTTTTTAACCGCAATCGTTTTTAAAAGATCAATTCCTTTTGTTTCCATTCCTTTACAAAGGTCATTTTCTTCGAAGGATACTGGTGAAGTTATTCTATAGTCTTTGTCCTTGTATACATTTCGTAAAATCTCGTCTTCTGCATATTCCAAAGCCCTTGCAGTTGAATGAAATATTTTTACATTTATTTTTTTATTGCTCTCAACCATGGAAAAGGCTTTTTTAAGTTTTCTGCCAAAACCCAGGTGTTTGTGCATATGGCAAAATACTATCTCTGTTCCCCTTTGTTCTGCAAGATGAACCAACTGCATAAGAAGAACCAAACCACTCATATCCAAAGATAAAACTCTTCTAAAGTGGATAATTATGACCAGTCTTCCCTTTAGACGTTTTACGATTCTTCGATAAAGCTGATCTGTTGTTGCGAAAAAGAGATCTCCCTGAAGTTCAACCAACAGCCCCTTGTCTCGATGCTCTTTAAGAATATCCCGATGTTTTATACTCCTTTTTCTTGGAGACGGATAATCAATTATGGTAGTTTGCCGCCGAATAAGGGATCTGGAAACTTCCCGCCTTAAGAAAGTGACAACTGCAAAAATCATACCTATTCCCACAGCTTTGGTAACATCTAAAAATATTGTTGCAATTATAACTATTATTGCATTTATTCCGTCAATTCTGGTTCTTCTGCTTTTGAACCAGTAAATGATATTAAGATTTATCATCTTAATACCAATATACATTATTACTCCTGACAAGGCAGATAAAGGGAGGAATGAACCAAGTCCCCTCCCAAACAGTGTCATCACCAGTATTATTAATCCTGCAAATACAGGGCTCCACCTTCTGCCACCGGCCATAGTATTGGCCAGGGTAGACCCTTTTGTTCCACCACCCCCGACCCCACCGACAAGTCCAATCAGCATCTGTCCAATACCCTGAGCCACCAACTCCTTTCGTGCATTGTGACGCATAGTTGTCTGTGTATCTGCAACAAGAGCTGTAAGGAGACAATCGATCATTACAAGAACAGTTAATGCGAGGGAAGATGTTATTATTAAATTCCAAGGGAGATTTAGAAATTTTATCCCGGAAAACCGGTAAAATATTTTTAATAATTCCACTTTTGGCAAGGTACCGATTACCCAGTGAGAATTCACATTTCCTGAACCCAGAGTAAGTAACTGATACAAAATAATTCCTGTAAGCAAACCCAAAAGAACAGAAGGAAACCTGGAAACCAGCTTTTTATAGAGAAATATTGAACCAAGTGTAAACAATGCAACAATCAGGGGTATATATCTATGCCATCCGGAAGTAACAGTCCCGGGAAAAAGCTGAATAACCTGAGATTTAATCATCAGGATTCCTATGGCAGAGATCATACTGGCAACAACCGGATAGGGAAGGAGTTTTACAAGCTCTCCCCCTTTCAGCAGACCAAAAATTATTTCAAAAACTCCTGTAAACAACAGGACAGCACTAATAATTACGAAAATCTCACCTGGTGAATATGAGGGAGAAAGTTTTACAATTAAACCAGAAAGAAGGATAGTAACAGGTCCATTTGGGGCACTGATCATCCCGATGGTCGCACCCGCAATTCCCGAAACCAGAAGAAGAATAACTGCACCAAGCAATCCTGCAACTGCACCTTCCGATGCAGTCATCCCCATGGTAGTAAACAACAAAACACTTAATCCAATGGTCTGAGGCAGAACTGATACTGCACCTGTAAATCCTCCGGAAAAATCTGAAAAAATGGATGAACTGGAATTATTAATTATTTTTTTGAGTTTTTGAACTATTTTCATAACTGTCCATAGTATCATTTAGATAAAGTGGTGTAAAGAATACCGAAAATTTAACTTTTAATAGGTTTAATTACGATTACCAAAGATTGTGTTTTTCGAAGGTATAGTTGTTATTCCGGATTTCAGGTAATATTATTCCTCCTGTAGATACCTGGAGCCATTCCCACAACAGTATTAAAAGTATGACCGAAATGACTAAGATTGTTAAAGCCGCATTTAAGGGATATCTCCAGTATAGAATCGCTGGTTGTAACAAGTAGTTCCCTGGCTCTATTGCAGCGGAATTCATTCAGGTAACGGACAAATGTTGTTCCTGTTTCCTGTTTAAAAAGTGCATGGAGATGGCTTCTGCTTACAGGACAGAATTTTAACACAGTATCAATGGTAATCTTATTCATATAGTTGGTATTAATATAAAATAGAATATCCTGAATATGGCTGTTGGAAAGAGGCTGGGCAATCTCTCCCCGTATGGGAATAATAAAGTCTCTGTCCCTCATAAGAGTAACCAGAAGCTCAATCAGCTTTAACCTTATAGTCCAGGAATACCCATGGTATCTGTTCTTAAACTCCCATTCCATACTCTCAAAAAGCTTCCTGACACGTTCAGAACCTATTCTCGAAAGACTTACAGAGTTATTAAATTTTAAATAGAGCTTGATCTGTCCCAATACAAAAAGTGCTTCTTTCTCCATATTAACAGTTGATGAGAAAAGATCCTCATCAAAATAGATCTGCATAAGCTTTATAGTTTCTGACGAAACACAGTTTAAGCGATGTTCCTGTCCGGCAGGATAAAAAAGGAGATCCCCTGAATTTATTTTGTCAGATTCCCCCTCATAACAGTAGAGCATTTCATGCTCATTATGAGTATGTAAATGGAGATCTCCCCTGTTATTCCTGCTAAGTTCGATATGACTAATAAAAAAAAGAAGTTTCATAGTATTTTAATTCAGATAATATAACAAAAAAGTAGAATCGAAATATTCTGCTTTCCACTAAATTATTATAGACTAAAAATGATATCGCAGGCCTATTCCTCCACTGACTGAAAAACCAGAAGCAGGTAATATTGTAAATCCGGGAGCAAGTTCTCCGAATAGTTCAAATGAAGGCATAAAATACCACTGAATTCCCACAGGAACTCTAAATCCCAGACCAAAGTTATTACCTACAGAGAGCTGAACTCCGGCACCAAGATACCAGAGAATATTTCTGTCAATCTTATTATTTAAAAACCAGTAATCAACAGTTCCCTCTATTACATTAGTGGACAAAGACCATCCCAGAGATACAACAGGGAAATTATCTATTTTAACTGTTACTCCTGTAGGCCGACCATAGCCGGCAACTCCACCTATTCCCATATCTGCAAACAACGTTACTGGTATAATCATTACTACCAGAAACAATGTGACAATGATAATTATTTTAACCATGTCCACTCCCTTAAAAGAATTTTTTAAAATATTATCATATTAATAATTTAAAGTATATATTATTGAAAAACAGCTTTTTGCGCTGTATTACAATTTTCCTATTAAAAACACTTCTTAGACGTGGAAATTACCTATATTTGCTGGGAAATATTCAAAAACAAGTTGACAGCATGGATATTTAAAAAGCCTTAAAAGAATTTTCAGACAATACAACAAGTATAAAAGATAATTCTGGAAGCCGGTTTAAACTTCAGATGATATATTTTTAATAATAAATTTATCAATGAGGAAATAAAATGGAAGGAAAAAGAGTTGTTTTAACCGGTATGGGTACAGTAAACCCCCTTGGAATGAATGTAGCTGATACATGGAAAAAAGTTCTTGCCGGAGAATCCGGAATTGGACCTATTACACACTTTGATCCATCAAATTTACCAACAAAAATTGCAGGTGAAATAAAGGATTTCGATTACAAAAAATACTACACTGACGAACAGCTTAGGTCTGCCAAACGAGCCGATCTATTTGTACATTATGCTGTTGCAGGTATGAAAGAAGCAGTGGAATCATCCGGACTGGATATACAGAAAGATCCGGATCGAATTGGAATCTCAATGGGAAGTGGAATTGGAGGTTTGACAGTTCAGTATGATAATTCCATAGCTCTTGCAAATAAGGGAGCAAGAAGAGTAAGTCCTTTTTACATACCCATGTCGATCGGAAATATTGCTGCAGGATATCTGAGTATGCTTTATGGGTTCAGAGGACCTAATTTAAGCACTCAGACTGCATGTGCAACATCCAACCATGCTATTGCAACAGCAATGCTACTGATAAAAGCAGATATGGCTGATGTTATGTTTGCCGGTGGATCGGAAGGTACAATCGTGGAACTTGCAATGGCTGGATTTTCAAATATGAGGGCTCTCTCCACAAGGAATGATGACCCCAAAGCAGCATCCAGACCCTTCGACAAAGACAGGGACGGGTTTGTAATGAGTGAAGGATCCAGTGTCCTTGTTCTGGAAGACTATGATCATGCTGTAGCCAGAGGTGCAAATATAATATGCGAAGTTGCAGGTGCCGGTATGTCCGGTGATGCCCATGATTTTGTAGCTCCTGACCCTAAAGGAGGAGGTGCTCTTCTTTCAATGGAAATGGCTCTTAAGCAGGCGGGGATTACAAGTGAAGATATTGATTATGTTAACACACACGGAACAAGTACCCCTGTAGGTGATATAGCAGAAACAAAAGCTGTATTCAAACTTCTAAAAGGAAAACAGGATAATGTTAATGTAGGTTCTACAAAATCTCTTCATGGACATCTTCTCGGAGCTACAGCCGGTCTGGAAGCGATTATCTGTGCCATGGCTATAAAAGACGGGAAAATTCCTGCAAATATCAACATAGATAATCTTGATCCTGAAATACCCCTAACATGTATTAACACAGAAACTGTGGAAAAGGATGTTAAGGTGACACTTTCCAACTCATTTGGATTCGGCGGCCACAATTCAACATTGATTCTTAAAAAGGTAGATTAGGTAACATATGTAAAGACGCCCGATTCGGGCGTCTTTACTATTCCGAAACCTGGGATCGTCGCTTGGAGCTTACAAAACGGGCAAAGTCGTTAATGTTCTGTACGATGATCTTGTCGGGAAATATTTCAAGCCTTCGCTGGCTTGCAAACTGACTCAGAATTCTTTTGCTTTCTACTGGAGACACTCCTGCCCAGTGAGCAATATCATCTACAGTCGTCATAAATGTACGGGCGTTGACAGAATCATCAGAGACAGGCTGAGATTCAGAAAGCATCAGGAAAACATCCGCTATTTTTGCCTGGGGATCATCCAGAGTGAGAATAAGGAATCTGCGTTTTTGATCATATATTCGTTTTGTAAAAAGTTTTAACAGCTTCAGAGCTATCTGGGGAGTTCCTTTCATTAAAATTTCAAAATTTTCCCTGTTAAATTCCAATGCCTTGACATTATCCAAAGCTACCGCAGAAGCAGATCGGGGAGCTTCTTCGAGAATTGCCATCTCTCCGAAAAGCTCTCCAGGCTGAAGTATGTCGATTATTTTTTCAAGATCATCAATAATTTTCACTATCTGAACCCTCCCGGACTGGATCAGATAAAAATTATCCCCGGGTTCATGTTCACAAAATATTATATCCCCAGGCTGAAAATTTACTGCAAATCGGTTGAACATCGATAAATCGAGTGCCATAATTTAGACCTCCAACCCTTTTAGAGCTTTTTTAGCCTTCCTCATAATAGGTGATTCGGCTCTGGCCATTGAGATAACCTTTTTAAAGAACCCTTTGGCCTTATCCACATTACCGGAGCCCTCATGACTCTTCCCGACATAGTAAAGAGCATCTATCAGATCCGGGTGTTTTGGATACTTCTGAATAAGAGAGGTAAAATGTTTAATACAGACATTATAATTCTGAAGATTATAGAAACAACGTCCTATCTCATAATTTGCCTTGGCTTCATATTCACCATCAATTCCAGCTTCAACAATATTTTTAAATCCCGAAAGAGCTTCCTTAAATTTCTCCTGACTGAATAAACTAACAGCATTATAATATGACTTGGCTGTATCGGAAAGATCAGAACCTGGTGTTCTTGAGGTAGTTCCTTGAGATGAGATATTACTGACAGGCATTGTCCCGCCCTCTGCCGACTCAATGAGTCCTGAGGCTTCAGATGCATACTTCCCGGAAGGGTAATAGGTAAGATATCGCCGGAGAGCATAAATTGCCTGTTTCTGTTTTCTTGCTTTAAGGTAATATTCTCCAATATTGAACAACCCTGTTTCCGGATCGGTGACATCATTTCCTGATCTTAAAAGACTTCTAACCTGCTTATGAATCCTGCGCAACTGGTTGGAAAAGACTTTAAGCATCTTGATCATTATTCTGGTATTCTGCAGAACTATCTGTTCAAATTCAGCAACAGAAAAGGCGATCATTGAAGAATCCTGCAAGACAACAGCAGTCTCCTCTCTTGGATACTTGCCCATGGCCGACTTCACACCAAAAAACTCACCAGTTTTTATCAGATCATGCATCTCCTGACCTGTTTCGATGTCGTTATAATTTAAACTAACCCTGCCGTTATTAAGAATATAAATTTTTTCATTGATATCACCCTTAAAATAGACAATGGAATTGGACTTATAATTGACAGCCTTGGGCATTTTAACTCCTGTATGTTTCCGCTAAATTGTACTTTCCACAATTTTTTATGTCAATAACCTGTTTTTAGTTTATCGACAGGGATCAGTTAACTCATCATACTTTTTTTATGAGCTCCATATCTCTTCTGAATAACCTGCAAAAATAATACAAATAGATTATTACAGGGGTTTTTACAGGAGAGCTGATATAATATGATGAAAAGTTATGATAGATCTGCATATACATTCCAACTACTCCGACGGAACCTTATCTCCATCTGAAATTATTAAAAAGGCTGAAAGACTCTCTTTAAAAGCAGTGGCAATAACCGACCATGATACTGCCAGCGGTTTAAATGAGGCTTTTAATGCCGTAAAAAATAAGAAGGTAGTATTTATACCAGGCATTGAACTTTCTGTAGCTCATAAACCTGGTGAACTGCATATACTTGGTCTGGGAATAAAGAAATGGGAAAACGCCCCGATACTGGAAAAAATCAGCCTGAGCAGGAAAAAACGTAATAGTAGTATAGTTAAAATTATGAATGAAAATGGATTAAATATTACTTTCAAAGATCTGGAGAACCAAACAAAGGGAACCATTGGAAGACCCCATTTTGCAGCATGGCTCAAATCCAGAGGGATTGCAGGAGATATTAATGAGGCATTTTCCAGCTATTTAACCTGGGGAAAGCCTTTTTATATTCCAAGAGAAACAATTACTCTTACCGAAGCAATTGACTTTATCCATTCCTGCGGAGGCAAGGCTATAATTGCCCATCCTCTGAATATACCCGTAAATTTTACAGTACTTTTAGAAAAAATTGAGAGATGGCTCGCAGCTGGTATTGACGGGATCGAAGCTGTACACTCTGGTGCAAGGAGAAATCTTACAAAGCGCTTGATTAGTTACGGAGAAAAAAAGGGTGTCCTTATTACAGGAGGGTCTGATTTTCATGGTGTAAATAAACCAGGTATAAAGATGGGAAAAACAAAGGAATTAGGGGAAATCGGTGATGAATACCTACCCGAATACTTTCTTAGAAAATCTGTTTCAATATCATCTCCTAAATCTCAGGATCCTCAGCTAACCTGATTCACCGGGAATTATTCTAAACCGGAAACCTGTTAAAAGTTTAAAATGTGTTGTAGTTAAGTATTATTTCGATTATTATTTCTGTCAGGAGCAGTAATGCTGGGAAAACTTGGCAAATGGTTAGTTAACCATATTAAAAACATACTCTATGGCTTGGGTTTCTTTTTTCATATAATAAAATCTACTGTAGAATTTATCAGGGACAGACGTGTTGGAAGGAAGGTTCTGGTTATGCAGATCCTCTTTACCGGAGTTCAGGCCTTAAGCAACATTTCCCTGATTGCAATTGCACTTGGTGCAGTTATAATTATTCAGGGTGTCGGGATTCTGCCTCAGTTTGGGCAGGGTGATCTGATCTATCCGATACTTATCACTATTATAACAAGAGAGCTGGGACCTCTCCTCTGTGCTTTTATAATTATTGCAAGATCAGGAACTGCAATTGCTTCGGAAATAGGAAGTAATGTTGTAAATCATGAAATAGAGGCTTATATTGCTTCAGGGATCGACCCTATAAGCTATCTCGCAGTACCAAGATTTCTTGGTGTAACTCTCTCCCTTATCCTTTTAAATCTTTATTTCAATTTTTTCGGGTTAATAGGCTCCTATTTTATAACACAGTTTATTCATCCGATTCAGGCAGCAGAATACTTTCGTAAAATACTTTTAAATCTCCAACTGGAAGACATTGTCTCTTCAGTTGTTAAAAGTATTGTTTTTGGTATTATTATTTCGGTAGTTTCAATTTATTATGGTTTTAAAGTTGAGCAGTCTTCTACCGAAATACCGCAAATGACCATAAAAGCTGTTGGAACTGCGTTTGTGCTATGTATTCTTGCAGATGCACTTATTGTACTTATTTATTATACATAGAAAGGTTAATAAGATTGCCGGTTTTTTTGCTAATTTAGTACATGTTTTTTAATATAGAGAGACAGAGGCATTAAATGTATGACATACAACTTCAAAATATTACTCTAATAAAAAATGGACGAAAGCTTCTTGATGATGTGGAAATTCATTTTCCAAAGGGTAAAACAACGGTCATAATAGGTCCTTCCGGTTGTGGTAAGAGTACTCTATTGAAGGTAACAGCAGGACTTATTCCTATAGATTCAGGGGAAATTATTATTAATAATCTAAATCTGGCTAAAATGAACAGTTCTGAACTTATGCACTTTAGAAAAGAGAGCAGTTTTGTATTCCAGGATGCAGCGCTCTGGTCCAATCAGTCAGTTTTCCAGAATATCAGTCTTCCTCTAAGTGTTCATTTCCCGGAATTAGATGATAAAACCCAGACAAAGAGGATCAATGAGATGCTGGAACTTGTTGGCTATACTGACAGTATCCATCTAAGGCCTGCACAACTATCCAATGGAGAACGGAAAATGGTCAGCCTTGCAAGAGCTCTCATAATTTCCCCCTCTCTTCT
>JAJRQE010000305.1 GCA_024280415.1 Spirochaetota bacterium
AAAAAGAAACTGATTAGAGAGCAACTTGATGCTTCATTACAGCGTTTTAGACCTCTACTTGATATTACAGCACCATCAAAAGGTTGGATCCGGGCTATTCGTGATGCACTGGGAATGACTGCCAGGCAGTTGTCGGAACGACTTGGTGTAACCCAACAGTCGGTGGCGCGTATCGAAAAAGAAGAAATAGCAGGATCAGTAACCATCAAAACCATGCGCCGGATTGCAGATAGCCTTGATTGCGTATTTGTCTATGGATTTGTACCTCGTACAAGTTTGGAAGGCACCATTGAGCATCAGGCAAAACAAGTTGCAGCCAGGCAACTTTCAAAAGCTTCTCAAACCATGAGCCTGGAAAATCAGGCACTCAGCAGGGAAGAAAACGAGAAGGCCATTTCGGATATGGTAGATGAACTCATACGTACAGTTCCATCAAATTTATGGAATAAACAATGATTGACTTTAAATATCCGGAGGGAGCTACCCCCATTGATCCAAATGAGGCGAATGGTTTGCTCCTTACCCATATAACAACCCAGGGTGAACTGAATCGATGGGAACAAGACAATATAGTTGAGGCTCTGGCCTGGATTGACAAGACTAAACCTGAGAATATTCTCAATGACAAGTTTATCAGGCAGCTTCACAAGAGAATGTTTGGTAATGTCTGGAGATGGGCGGGACAATTTCGACAGTCTAATAAAAACATTGGTGTGCCCTGGTATCAGGTTTCTGTGGATCTCCAAAAAATGTACGATGATATGCCTGTATGGATACAGACAAAAAATGAAACCCCTGAGGAAATGGCTGTTCGATTTCATCATCGGCTGGTGTGGATTCATCCTTTTCCTAATGGTAACGGACGTCACGCACGTCTTATGGCTGACATTTTTATTGAGAATGTCCTGCATGGATCACCCTTCACATGGGGAAAACGTGATTTGTCAAATCCAGGAGAAAATAGAAGCAGATACATAAGTGCTCTCCATGAAGCGGACAATGGGAACTATGTGCCCCTTTTAGAGTTTGCAAAATCGTAGATATCCTGTTATATAAAAATTAGATGAATAAAGGAAAATCCAGTATGAAACAATCGATTATACATATAGCCTTGGTAGTAAAAGACTATGATGAGGCCATTGCCTTTTATACACAAAAATTAAATTTCGAGCTGATAGAGGATACATATCAACCTGAACAGGATAAACGCAGGGTTGTAGTTTCTCCTCCCGGTTCCAAAGGTGTAACATTACTGTTAGCCAGAGCTTCTAAGCTGGAACAGGAATCTTTTATTGGTAATCAATCAGGTGGGCGTGTATTTTTGTTTCTCAATACCGATAATTTTTGGCGTGAGTATAATGAAATGATCTCCAGGGGAATTAAGTTTGTACGGGAGCCAAAGAAACAGGAATACGGCATGGTAGCCGTATTTGAAGATTTATATGGGAACCTTTGGGATTTGCTTGAACTGAATCGCAATCATCCAATGTCTGAACGATCAGAGTATCGATAATATCCAGAATAATTCTGACAACCAGTAAAATATCCTGGAAAGGGAATAGATTTACCTTTTCCGGACACCCTGTTCCTTACATTTGTCCTTGTAGAAAACAAAATAACTGCTATTTATACTTAAGGGAGGGTAACCCCTACCCTAAAGAATACCCTTTTTCCCTTACTCTTAACTATGAAGCCGTAAGGATTTGGTAGAGTTTTCCTTAAAATGAAGGAACTGATCATTTTCCTGATGGCAAACCAAAAAATATGGGAGAATCAAATGGTAGAGAAAAAGGTATTTAAGAAAATCACAGAAAGGCTGCAGCAATTTGAAGATTTTGAGCAGAAGTGCACTGCGAGAGTTCTATCTAAAAAGGATGATTATATTTTTGATGAGGAGGTACTGGAGATGGCACGTTCGCTAAGAAGAATTGATTACATAAAGAATGCCGGAGATCTCGCTGTCCTGTACAGAACTTTCCTTGGGTACTCAGAAGAAGTTCCAATTGAAAAGAGAATGGAACCTGAGTATCTGGATAGAAAGTATAGGCTTTACATTGATGCTGTAAGGAATAAAAGAGCGTATCCGGAAGGATATTATAAACCAGATGACTATATAAAAAGAGAATCCCTTTTTGTGATAGTAGACATGCACCGGGATGGAGAGGAGAGATATTCTGATCTTTTTAACGCAAAGATGATGATTTCTGAATATGGAACTAAAATACGTTTCTGTGCTCCCTGGAAAAAATGGGTCATATGGGACGGGAGGAGATGGAAGGTAGATAATGAAAATTTTATCTTTCAGATGGCGATGAATACTGTAAGGTAGATGTACAACAAGGCCCTCAAAAACAAGACAGGTGAAGAATCCCTGGCAATGATCGAACATGCAGGCAGGAGTGAAGCAGTAAGGAAGATTGAAGCAATGGTTCAGGCAACCGGATGGAGCGAAGGTATTAACATAGTACCTGAAGAACTGGACAAGTTTCCACTGATTTTCAATTGTCAGAATGGGATGATTGATCTTGAATCCGGGAGACTTCTGCCTCATGACAAGACTATGATGCTTACAAAGGTATCACCTGTAGTTTATGATCCGGCAGCCCAGTGTCCCGTATGGAAGAAGTTTCTAAAAGAAATATTTGGAAAGAATAAAGAACTAATAAACTTTATCCAGAGAGCCCTTGGATGGGCTTTAACAGGCGATACAAGCAGCCAGGCGATGTTTATCCTCTATGGGAACGGGGCAAACGGTAAGAGCACCTTTATCAATACAGTGATGAAGGTGATGGGTGACTATGCTACGAGTACACCTACGGAGACCTTTATGCAGAAAAAGGGAGACCCAGGCGAGTAATGATATAGCACGCCTTAAAGGGAGAAGATTTGTTTCTGCAATGGAGGCTGAATATGGAGGGAAGCTTGCTGAAGCCGTAATAAAACGACTTACCGGAGATGATATGATATCAGCAAGATTTCTGTATGGTGAGTTTTTTGACTTCCTGCCGACTTTCAAAATTTTTATGGCCACAAATCACAAACCTAAGATCGGCGGCATGGACAACTATTGATTAGTATATTTGTCAGGATACCCTTAAAACTTTTTTATTTTTTGTCTTGACAGAGAGGCTCATCATAATTAAAAAGGAAAGGTTATTCAGAACATAAAGAGTATCAGAAACTACTTGAACAGATATATACCTACTGGGAAAAATTGTTTGCAGATCCAATTATTGTCACGACAGCTGCTGGGAAGATGTTTGTTCAGCCGCAAAGAACAAATAATATTTTAGAACAATTCTTTAGAAAACTCATGAGGGGTTATCGTAAGAAAAATGGATTCAATTCTGTGGAAAGAGTTATTGAGACAATGCTTCCGGATACTCCACTAACAATGAATCTTAAAAACCAGGAATATATGCAGATTATTCTTGCAGGTAAAGAAACTCTTGATGAGCGATTTGCTGAAATTGATTCAAAAGAGGTTCGTCTTGGACTGGCGCAATCAAGAGTCGAAATCAGCACAATGCATCCTGGAATAAAGAAGATTATCAAAACTCCCAATTTGCCAAAAGCTGTAGTCACTTTGCTGAAAAAGGCTGTCTCGTAATATCCCCAGAAGCCATAAAGTTTCGGGCAGTTTGAACGCTAAACTACAATCGTTGTGCTTGCTGAGTCAGATCATTCAAAGCTGCAAAACTATGGTCCCATTAATAATTAGGGGATAATCCAACCGTATTTTGTTTTCATAGCTCGTTTCCATAGCTAATAAAAGATAATCTCTTCCCCCGTAAGGGTTTAAACATGCCCGGAGGGAGACTCGAACTCCCACGTCCTTGCGAACACTAGTCCCTGAAACTAGCGTGTCTACCAATTTCACCATCCGGGCGACACTGAGTGTATACTAAAGAACTATGGTCCCGTTGTCAAGAAAGCTGTTATGGTTGGAAGGTGGACAATCCTCTATAAATTTTTCAATTGGTTTGCATGCAATTATATGTTCGGAAGTAAATATCCGGACTTTATAATCAACACAGTCCGAATTTACACCGGGTTCAGGGGGTAGCGGAAGATCTGCCCTGACGTTCCTGCGTAGGGACGGAGCAGGAAAAAACGGCTGGTTTCAGCAGATCTGAAGCGAGGGGGTCACCCCCTCCCAAAAAATTGAGCAATTCCTGTAAATTACAGACAAAAAAAGACTCCGGTTAGAACACCGGAGCCAAAACACATTCTATAGAAAGGTCATTTTAATAATCGTCATCATATTTATTTTTTCTGTTGTCTTTAATCGATTTTAAAGCTTTGCCCACCAGACTATCAAGTTGTGGTTTAAAAAAATATCCTATTGCAATACCAATTATTATCCAGAATACCATTATTCATCCTCCTTAACTATCTCTACTTTTATTCCCTCTTTAGTTTCTATAATTTCCCTTGCAGGTATAATAACCTTTAAAATTCCATTTTTAAAGACTGCTTTAACCTTACTCTGGTCGAATTTGCTCTCGGGAACAAAAAATTTCTGTTCCGGGACATTTTTAAACTTCAGACGTCTCTTAAAATACTTGACTCCGCTTCCATGATCAGAAACCGGAGCTATTGCTGAAAATACAAGGTAGTCACCCTTAAACTCCACTTTCAGATCTTTCTCATTGAAACCTGCCAGAGCAAACTCAAAAATAAGACTTTTCTCGTCTGTTACATAGATATTTACAGGGGGATAGGAATAGTTGGGATAGTAATC
>JAJRQE010000020.1 GCA_024280415.1 Spirochaetota bacterium
GTAAAACTTTCCGGGGTATATTCAAAGCGTATTCCGGGATTGTTTATTTCATCACTTATTTTTTTTACAAGAGAGGCTCCTTCGACAGCAATCTGAATAATTTCTTCTTTATTCATATTAAAAACCACATCTCTCTGAAGAGTCGAAGTAGAATTGTACATATGGACAATAGCTTTGTCAGCACCTTCAAGGGATTCAAAAGTCCGCCGTATTAAATGCTCCCGTGCCTGGGTCAGAACCTGTATAGTAACATCTTCCGGGATCATATTCTCTTCTATAAGAACCCTTGCAAAATCAAAATCAACCTG
The DNA here is from genome assembly GCA_024280415.1 of Spirochaetota bacterium. GTDB lineage: Bacteria > Spirochaetota > Spirochaetia > B11-G9 > B11-G9 > JAJRQE01. The sequence continues at coordinate 309 of JAJRQE010000020.1, forward strand.
GGAAGCTGACGGGAAACCGATCTCAATCTCCTTGAAGCCAATATCGCATAACAGTCGGAAGAGTCTTTTCTTCTGATCCAGATTCATAGGAATATCCAGAGCCTGATTTCCATCCCTAAGATCAACACTGCACCAGGAGGGTGCGGATGTAATCTGTTTATCGGGCCACTTCCTGTCTGCAAGCTTCATTACAGGATAAGGTCTGTAACTGGTATAATTCATTTTTTTCATCTGATTCTCCTTGCTGTTCTCTAACTGCTTAGTCCCGACTCCCTCCGGCTGCTGAGTATCCACCCTCTCCGGTTGCTGAACAATCACTCCCTCCGGTTGCTGAGCAATCACTCCCTCCGGTTGCTGAACAATCACTCCCTCCGGTTGCTGAACAATCACTCCCTCCGGTTGCTGAACAATCACTCCCTCCGGTTGCTGAGCAATCACTCCCTCCGGTTGCTGAGCGTAGCCGAAGTAACCGTGCAAAAAAAAAGTGCCCTGGGTTATCCCACGGCACATATAAATTGCAATACTGGTATCTACCTACTACGCAACTCTGTACCGTACACCTCTTTAACCAAGGATAAGAGTAGAGTAAGAAGCAGGTTTAGTAGAAATGCTGTTCCATTCATTGGATATTACCTTAATAAGGCAAATGAAAATTGTCAATCCCTGTGTTTTAAAAAATAATCTAATTTTTTCTTTGGGCGCATCCCGATTCTGTTCCAGAACCGGGACCGGGCTATTCGCTGCAATTCCTCACGGATTTGATTATCTGGACCACATTTTAATTTTAAAGTACATACGCACGATCTTGCTTCTCTACAGCGGCATACAATCACGCTGCGGGATTTCCACTACTATCCCTTTCGCGGGGATTTAATCAGGAGAGCTAATTTTCTCTTATTGCCGATTTTCTATGTCTATGGTAATATCAATACAACTCAATACCTGCCAGGAGGCTTTTCATGCAGGCGTCTCCCAAAAAACTTGATTCCGTATTTTCCTATAAAGATTATCTTTCCTGGAACGCAGATAACGAAAGATGGGAACTGATTGATGGTATTGCCTATGATATGAGCCCTGCACCGACAAGAAAGCATCAGGAACTCTTAACCATAATCTTAACAGAGTTCTACAACTATCTAAAAAGCAGAGAATGCAGTGTGTATGCTGCACCCTTTGATGTTCGTCTTCCTGTGGGCCTTCAAACTGACGATGAAATAAAAACCATTGTCCAGCCGGATATTTCTGTATTTTGTGATAAAGATAAACTTGATGATAAAGGTGCTGTAGGTGCTCCTGACCTGGTTATAGAAATTTTATCACCTTCAACTGCTGCAAAAGATCTCCGTGAGAAGTTCCTTTTATATGAAAGTGTGGGTGTAAAAGAATACTGGATTGTAGACCCGGCCAATAAAACCCTGACAGTATATATTCTTGATGGAAATGGTAAATATCCCAGAGGGAAAGTCTATGCAGGAGAAGATATTGTCAAGGTTGGAATCTTTGAAGATCTCGATATAAAAATGGAAGATATTTTTACAGACTAGAGCCAATTTCAAAGAGACTATACTTCATTCACATTTCGTTCATACTTCAATTCTACTATCTAAAGAGTAATCAGATTACTCAGATGGAGAAGTTATGAACAGAAAAAAACTATCGGCTATTTCTGCAGCTATTATAGTAATAATTGCAGCTGTATTAACATGGACCTATTTTAATGGAACCCCTGAAGAGGGTGATACAAGTGACAACAATTCATTTACAACAGAAGAGGCACTTCCTGGGTCTGTTTCAATAAAAGTTGAAGGGCCTTCAATAATTGAACCATTTCAGACAAGAAGCATCCGCTCACAGATTGAAGGTGTAATAACTTTCGCACCAGAAGAGGGAGATTCCATTCAAAAGGGACAGACCCTGATTAGTATTGACGGAAGTGATATTCAGCGATCTGTAAATCAGGCAGAAATAAATCTTTCCAAAGCACAGCTGAACATGGACAGAACCATTTCCAGCCTTCAGAATGCAAAAAAAAATCTGGAAGATACGAAACAGCTGTTCAACTCCGGAGCAGTGTCAGGAGAACAGCTTACAGCAGCACAGCTTGCTGTTGATACAGCACAGTTTAATTTAGACGCATCCAGACTGGATGTAGCTCAGGCAGAACTTACCCTTGAATATGCAGAAAAGGATCTTGAAAGTGTCAGTATTAAGGCTCCTTTTACAGGGGTTGTTCTGGAAATCAGTACAATTCCGGGAGATATGGTCAGCAAAGGATCAAACCTACTTACCTTTGCCGATCTTTCCAGAGTAAGGCTGAAAGCAGAAGTAGATGAGTTCGATATTGGAAAGGTAAAAGAAGGACAAAAAGTAACCATTACAAGCGATTCCCTGGGCGATCAGAAACTGGGCTCCACAATTGAGAAGATCAGCCCCGGAGCGGAGATTGTAAATAATATCTCGATATTTACTGTTTCCACCGTACTCGACAACAAAGAGGGAATTCTAAAACCTGGAATGAGTGCCGACCTGTCAATACTGATTGCAGCAGACAAGGGGCTTGTTATCCCAAGTAAGGCAGTTACCAGTGTCAGAACCCGTA
>JAJRQE010000306.1 GCA_024280415.1 Spirochaetota bacterium
CAAAAACCCAGAGAATTAGACCTAATAAATAAAAAAGTTCAGATTATCTCAGATTGCCTGCTCCTAAGGCGCATCTTTCATTGTGAAGAAATATCTTAGCGCCGTTTTCTGTGAGTTTTTTTTTGCGACCGGGAATTGCTGTCCCATTGTTGTTGGAAATGCTGAATATAATAATTTCAAAAAACTGCTTTTTAGAATAGCTGAAATCATTGAAATATCTGGTGTCGAAAAACAGGCCATACAATATATTATAGATGAAACGATTCAAGCTGACCTTGGATCTGCAAAACAAGATGATAAAACTACTACCCCATTAAGTGAACAAATGCAGATGAGTATTCAGGAAAGGGTCAGGCTTGCAATCCGGGTTACGATTGCAAGAAAATTAACTGAGCATGCATACCGGCCTTTTAGTGTTCGCTTAGCAGAAAGCCATCTCCTGCAGCATTTCTGTTTAATAGACAGAATAGATAAAATTCAGGTTCCTTCAAAAAGCACCCTTGAAAGATACGAAAAAATGTTGCCGGAAAAAATAATCCGTGAGATGAATACAATATTATTGAAAGCAGCAATATCACCGGAGATAGAGACAGAGGAGAATCGATTAAAGTTAGAAGAGTCTATTAGTCTTGATGAGTATTTTGCTGACTCTACAGCTGTAAAAGCAAATATTCATTATCCTGTTGACTGGGTTCTACTCCGGGATGCAACACGAACAATTATGCAAGCTGTAAAACTAATACGAGACCAGGGTTTAAAAAACAGGATGGATGACCCTGCTGATTTTATGAAAGCAATAAATAAACTCATGATCGAGATGACCCATGCAAAAGGTAAAAAAGATAGTAAAAAGAAACGGAAGCAAATCTATCGTCTTATGAAAAAACTGTTAAGAAAAGTAGCTCTTCACGGTCTGAAACACCAGAAGCTGCTTAAGAGCAGATGGGAAGAGACAAATTTGACAAAAAAAAAGGCAAACCTGATCATAGCACGAATAGAGAATATTCTGACCCAACTTCCAGAAGCAGTCAGACAGGGACATGAAAGAATAATAGGAGAAAGATTCGTAAAAAATGATGAAAAAATACTAAGTCTGTATGATAAAAATATTCATGTTATAGTCAGAGGGAAAGCTGGTGCTAAACTGGAATTTGGCAATACATTTTTTCTTGCAGAACAAGCTGATGGAATAATTCTGGACTGGAAACTTTATCAGGAGAAAGTGCCGGCAGACAGCAAAATATTAAAAGAAAGTATAGAGAGATTAGAAGAAGAATATGACAATTACACCCCTCTTAGTGCGACAACTGATCGTGGGTTCTTTAGTAAAACCAACCAGAAATATCTTAAGGGAAAAGGTATAAAAGATTATATGTGTCCAAGGTCTGTAACTGAATTACAGGATAGATTGAAAGAAGATGATTTCTGTGAGCACCAAAAACGCCGTGCTCAAACGGAGGGGCGCATCGGGATTGTAAAGAATAGCTTTCTTGGAAATCCTTCTAAGGGTAAGAGTTTTAACTCTCGGAACTTGAGTACAGCATGGAGTGTCCTTTCCCATAATCTTTGGGTTCTCGCCAGATTACCTGAAGCTGATGTCGGGGAAAAAGAAAAGATTGCCTGACTCTGGTTAATCATCCGAAATTATTATTATTCTCTCAGTGTCAATTGCAGGAAGGGTCTGTCCAGAGAGTTTAAAAATCAATGATTTTTGACAAATTCTACTAATAAAAGAAAGCCGAAGATTGTCTGTAATATGATTATTATCCCTGATCGGTGGGTATCCAGGTTAACAAATTTTCTTCAATTTATATTTGTCAAATTTGGGACAGGCTCTACATAACTCCCTTTCTGGATTCATAGAGAACTACTCTGTTGCTACTGTAGAAGAATAATAAGCAGAGAGCCGATTATTCCGGCTGCTCTGCTAACAACTTTTAATGTAATAAACTTTTTCAATATACTTTCCTCCTGAACTACTTTGTATCTCTGCCTGTTCTCCTATAAAGCAGGAACCATGCCAAGTGTAAGATTGGAGAATTTAAAGTGTAGAGTACAAAATGAAGTGATGTATAATAATAATTATTGTGCTGGGATAAATATTTTTATGGCAAAATATTCTGGTTTACATTAATTTATTATTGACAATGTAGTATTATATTACTACACTTTGAATATGATAAAAACAGAGAGTGCATCGCATATAAAGGTATCAGGTACACAATAGAATGGTATTTTAACAAAAAAGATAAAAGTCCGGGATTTGAGTACTATACAGCATTAACTCCTTTAGAAAGTAGAAAGATATTGATGCTATTTAAACGAATGGGAGATTTTGGAATAATAAATGATAAAACTAAGTTTCGAAATGAAGGAGACAAGATTTATGCCTTTAAATCACAGCCAAATAGATTCTTATCTTTCTTTATTGAAGGTAGAAAAATTATAGTCACAAATGCATTTAAGAAAAAAGTGAGAAACTCCCGATGAACGAAAAATCAAAGGCTATGGATTATAAAACAGACTATTTATCCAGAATAGAAAAGGGGACATATTATGGAAAATGAAAAAGAATTAAGCACCTTTGAAAAAGAGATGAGGGATCCACATTTTAAGTCTGAATTTGACAAAGAGTATCAGGAATTTCTTATTTCTGAATTCCTCATTGAAGCTATGGATAAAGAACATATATCTGTTAGAAATTTGGCAAAGGAGACCGGAGTTTCTGCATCTATGATCCAAAAACTTCGCTCAGGTAGAAATTCAAATATAAGTATCAATAAACTAGTCTCACTAATCTCCGCACTCAACTACAGGATAAAAATTGAAAAAATAGGAGTATAACCCTGAGAGAGTGATGACTTCATGACAGAAAGAGCAGCTCAGTTTCAGTCAGAAAGGGAGCCTTTCTAAATGCTCAAATTTATGCTGGATACCATCATAGCAATCTATGTAATTAAACGGCGGCCTGCAGATCTCCTCTAAACTTTTAATAAAAATAGATGGTCTTATGTGTATTAGTTCCATTACTCTGGCAGAGCTGCTGCATAGTGAGGAAAACAACAACTAATTATACTTTAAACCCTCCATGGCTATTTTTTTTAATTATAATTATAAAGAATGAAGCCTGTGTCCTTCATAGACTGCAAAGACATTTATTGCAGATTCAGATACCTGATACATTATTCTGTAATTTGAGACTATAATTTCTCTTAACTGAGGTATATTAGATTCCGGGATAATTCGACCACTATTTGGAAATTCTCCCAGATGTTTTACTGCAGCTTTAATTCTCTTAATCATTCTTACAGCTGCTTCAGGATTATCCCTTGCAATATAGGCTTTTATGGATCGCATATCTTCCATAGCGGATATAAGAAATCTGATCTTCATGATTCAAGTTCTTTCCACATTTCCTCGTCATTAACTACGAATTTATTATTTGAAATATCCTGCAATCTGGATGCAATTAAATTAAGTATTTCATTCTTCTGTGCAAGCAGATCATATTCAACCGGAGAAACCAATACTGCCGCTGCTCTGCCATTTTGAGTTAAAATAATTGAATTTTGTTCTTCAGCAATCCTGGTAATATACTTTTTATATGACCCTCTGAAATCAGAAAGTGAAATAAGATCTTTTTCTACTCTTATGGAAAACATAAAAACACCCCTCTTGTACATAATATAAGCTTTTTTATGTACAATTACAAGAATTTAGTATAATAATTCCATATTTCTTAATCAATCCCATAACGCTTTAACCAGTTAGACAGGGTCTGATTTTACCTTCGACAATGCTGTTAAGCCTTGGAATATAATCTGCAGATATATCAAATGGAAAATCAACATCTTTAACACCGGCTTCGGAGGAAGATTCTATAAGCCTCCCGGGAAACCTGCTGTTTGCGATAATTATCCATACTGCGGACATTGCAGGTGTTCCAGGGCTTAGATGAAAGGTCAATTCAGGATTCGGTACCTCATCTATGACCAGTTCCAGTATTTTTACGGCATGTTCATAAATTTCAGAATAATTTGTAGGGGAGGAGAGTTTAACATGGTGAACATCCAGGTTTATCTGAGGAAACTCCTCTTTAAACCACTTTTCGTATATATTCCACCGCTGTTTCTTATAGTTGCAAAGGAGAACTACTCTGTTGCAGTTTCTCTCTTTTACTCCCTGGGCTATAGGAGCATATCCGGTTCCTGCTTCTGCTGCTTTCAGATCTGTATTGCCTATTCAGGCCAAGAGTATATTTTCCATATTCCAGTTATATAATATATTTTATGCTAATATAATTATTTTTATATACCCTTTCATATATTCAAGCTCATCAATACATGTAAGCATCTTTGTGTTTTATTACTGTCCAACTTACGGCTATATATAGCCGTATATAAAGGATCTTATACTTCATAGGGGGTGGAGTGTAGCCCCATCTGGATCCCCCTAATAGCGGGGTCTATTTTTAAGTAGGACAATTCCATCATCCAATATAGAATAAGTAATATTTTGAAATAAAATTTTTCATAAAAAACTATTGTTAAAAACTTTTTATATATCTATTCTCTTCTACATGGGCTATTATGGAAACTGAGGTATTGATATGTTTGATCGAATTTCAAGAAATCCAGAAGTTTTAAATGGATTACCGTGTATTAGGAATTTAAGAATATCTGTAAAACGTGTTTTGGAAATTTCAGCTATATATGACGACAGAAAAGAGCTTTTTCGTGAATACGCGGAACTTGAAGAATTGGACTTAAAACAGGCGCTTGAATATGCAGCTGCCAGTCTGGAAGATAAAATTATTGACTTAAAAACAGCATGAAGCTTTTACTGGATCAGGGGCTACCGCGTTCCACAGTATTGGAATTGCATAAACTCAAAATAGATTCTATTCATGTTGGTGATATAGGAATGTTCGCTTCTACTGATGCAGATATAATTAATAAAGCTCTCAAGGGTAGTCAAATTGTTATAACCCTTGACTCAGATTTCCATACTATACTCGCAGTGAATGGAAATATAAAGCCTTCTGTTATTAGGATCAGAATTGAAGGGCTTAAATCCAAAAAGTTATCTAAGATCATATAAAATATATTAATTTTGGCAGAAGAAGAAATAGAAAAGGGTGCTGCAATTAGTGTAGATACTAAAGGTATTCGAATCCATAAGTTACCACTTGTATAGTCCCTCCTGGGAAAATTCGATATAATCTCTAAAACATATCTTGCTTTTCCAGGCACTATGAGCTGTTTAATATAGAAATCTTTCCACATTCCCACACACATTACAAAAATATAACGGGGTCA
>JAJRQE010000307.1 GCA_024280415.1 Spirochaetota bacterium
GTCGGAACTTAAAAAAATAGTATATATGGATAAACTGAAAATTCTTAGACTCCACAGGGAATTCCAGGCAGAAGCAGCCCAGATCCCGGAATACAGCGGGAGTCTAAAGGTTCTTACAAATTCACTAATCAGGACTCTTCACTCCAGAGGGGTTTATGTTCACGTCTGGACTATAAACAACTGTGAAGATATGAAAAGACTCTTCGGGATGGGTGTGGATACCATAATGACAGACAACCCCAGACTTCTGATCGAAACAGTAGAATCATTGGAAATTAAAACAGATTTTTTTTGACTTTTCTTTTTGATTATTTACTCTATAATATAATCATGCATAGTTCTGATACAGTAAAGAAAATAAACCCCGGCTCATACAACTTTCAGGATATTAAGTATGATTCTGTTTCCGCCATTGAATTTACATCGGACATGGGACTCCTTGCCATGGGTAACCAGACAAACGAAACTTTTAATGATCTTATAAAACGAGATACTTCAGGAAGTGGAAATCTTTTTTATCTTTCCCGCTTAAGATATATGATGCATGATAACGGGATTCTAAATCTGATAAATACTTTTAAAGGTATTATCGATGACAGCTACCTTGCCAGAGTCAGGATTCTCCTGAATAAAGCAGGGTTTATCGATATTAAGATTAAAACTCTCTCTTCTCCTCTGGTGATTCAGGCAGTTAAACGGCCACCTGAGACCGAAGATATAGGGTATGGGCTAACACTGAAAGAGATAATTTACCCCGAAGAAATATTTAGATGCCATGAATTTGCAAAGGATTTTTACTCTTACAAGGATTTTAATTATGATCTGGAGGTTGTCAAACAGTTTGATCTTAACTGTGACCATTTTGCTGTAGTAGATGAAAATGATGGAATATACTGTATGGCCCGTATTGTAATCAGAACTCCAGGGCATTTCTGTCCCTTCATGTATGCTACGATTGCAGATGACAGCACTAAGAGTCATGTTTCCATCCCCGGGAAAGATAAGAGAGTAGGAGAGGTAATGGCAATCTATTCTGAAGGGAAGAAAGGGGTGGTTGCATTCAAAAGAATGATGGAGTATCTGACCCAGTACGGCACAACAATCGGGCATTTTGACAGTGTCTGGACAACCTATGATAATGATGATAATTACACAGGTATGTATTATAAAAATAAGTTTAAAATGAAAGAAACAGGCATTAAACTTCAGTACAGTGATTTCGGGGGACTTTGGAACCTACTGGTTACAGAGGAAATCTCATTATTAAAAAATCTGCATCATCAGATCTTTAGACACAAACAGGAATAATACAATGGAAATAGAGAAGTTTGTTCAGTCCCCTGAACTAAAAAAGGAATATAACCTGGAACAGGCCGAAACGCTTTGGAAAATCAATCGGGTTGTTGCTCCTATAACTATATTAATTCCGGTTGTCCTCATAATGTTCAGCGATTCAATCAATTTCCCTGATGTTTACAGAGAGATGTTTGTAGGGAGAATATACGCTATTGTACTGGGATTCGTTGTTGTAATCTCTTCTATGATCCCCAGGTTAAAAAACCGGGGACAGACTTTCTCTTTCCTTTTGTTTCTGGGATTTAGTTTTATGGCTGCCCATCTCAATGGTGTAATGAATAATGACAGCTCCGCATTAACAAACTGGATTTTAACATCGATAATTGGCTGCGGTATTCTGCCATTATCACTCACCTATACTGCAGCTGTTGTTTTTATCTCTTTTGTATATTATCTGATTATTTATTTCAGTCATGGATTTCTTCCGGATCTTGCCTTCAGAATGACTCTTATTAATGTAGGAAGTGCAAGTATTGCTGCCATGGCATTTAAAGTTGCTCAATTCAGAATCAGAGAAAGGGAATTTTTCTTCAGAAAAAGTCTTAGACTGGCAAATGTCGAAATCGAAAAGCTAAACAACAAGCTTAAAGATGAAAATATACACCTGACAATGGAGCTGGAAGTTGCAAAACATATCCAGACACTGGTACTTCCTCAAAAGGAAGACTATACCAATTTCCATGATCTTGATATTTCATGTCTCATGATTCCTGCCGATGAGGTGGGAGGAGATTATTATGACACAATTTCCTTCGAAAAAGAAGGTATAATTACCATGGGAGATGTAACAGATCACGGGCTTCACTCAGGTCTTATAATGATGATGGTTCATACAGCAATTCGAACCTTAATACATATAGAAAAAAATGACATTAAGAAAATTTTTAGAATTATCAATAAGCTTCTCTACGATTTCAGACACAAAACTTCCGATCACCGTATTATGACACTTATAATATTGAAATACCTTGGGAGGGGGAAATTCCGAATGACAGGCCAGCATGAATCAATTATTATTATCAGTAAGGATGGAACTTTCAAAGATATCCCATCTATAGATTACGGAATGTTTGCGGGACTGGAAAATAATGTTGAAAAATATCTTGATATTTTGGAATTTGAACTGAAAAATGATGATATTCTTATTCTGTACACAGACGGATTAACCGAAGCAATGAATGAAAATAATGAAGAATTCGGAAAAGATGGTATAATTAAATCAGCAATGACCGTAAAAAACGGAAGTGCGGATATAATAAGGAGTACTATTGTGAAAAACTGTCTAAACCATATGGGTCATGAGAAACCTTATGATGATATGTCGATTATGATAATTAAAAAACTGTATAAGGAAAATTAAAATGGAAAAATGCATATTGATAGGTGATGAAATTGAGTTTGAAAAAGATATTGAAACAACCTTTACTTTCAGCTTTCTGCCTCTGGATATTTTTGACAACTGGGAAAGAGTAGGTTCCCTCTCAGATTTTGTTGCAGAATATTTCAAGTCATACTTTATAAACAGTGCTGCTTATAATGTAATTTCAACAGTTTTTAACGAATTCATAGAAAATGCAGTAAAATTCACTAAAAACAATTCCCAGCCGATAATAGTGACTGTGAAGAAAAGAAATAATTATCTGCTGTCCAGAATTACCAATACAATTCCCGTCAAACGAAAGGATGCTTTTATTGGGATTTGCAATGAACTTTTTTCCAAGGATCTTGATACACTTTTTCTTAAAAGAGTGGAAGAAGGGGTGGAAGACAGGAAAAAATCAGGAATAGGCCTGATTCTGATTAAAAAGGACTATCAGGTAAAAACAAACTTTAATTTTTTTACAGACAGAAATAAAATAAATAATGTAGCTGTTACATTTAATCTTAATCTTCAATAGAGGTCAGCAGATGGAAATAAAAAAGGATAAATATTCAGTAGAATATATAAGGAAAAATCGACAAATAACATTTAAAGGAATATTGCGGCTTCTGGGGAAGGACGAATACAGGGAAATATTCGAACTGCTTACCCAGGCAGCCAATGAAACAACAGGACTTCCTCTTAAACTGGATATGAGTGCACTTCAGTTTTTAAACAGTTCAGGAATATCCTCCTTAAGTATGTTTATCATCAAGATGAGGCAGCTGGACAAAGATATAACAATGATCGGTAACAACAACATACCCTGGCAGGAAAAATCCCTTCGTAATTTCCAGAAGCTCTATGGGAAGGTAGAGATTATTTTCTCCTGATTTTTTCCAATGCGGATTCGAGGGAGTGATGAATTACCTGCTTCTCCCGGGATGAAGTGTACATTCTGTCAAAGCTGATCGGTTTTAGAATAAAACCACTTTCCGTTTCTTTGTAGTATTCTCCCGAATCGTTATCACTATCCTCCTTGAGTCCAAGAAGTTTATAGACTTCTATAGGATGGTTTATTCCCTTAATTTGGGTACTTACAGGAGGGTCAACAACAACAATATCCCTTACAAGTTTATATGTTGAATTACTTATTGAAATGGAGTTTTCAGCTGATATTTTCTCAAGTCTGGATGCAATATTAACCTGTCCGCCAATTAATGTATAATCCATCCGGCTGTTACTGCCAAAATTTCCTACTGTACAAAAACCAGTATTAATCCCAATACGGATCTTTAAATTACTTGGAGATCCTTTTGCCAGCCACTCCTCACTAAGCAATCTTGTCTTCTGCACCATTTCCAAAGCCATACACACGCATCTTTCAGCTGATTCATGGTCATTATTTGTACTATCAAAAAATATCATTATAGCATCACCGATAAACTTATCAATAGTTCCATTATATTTAACTGCAATTATTGACATCTCATTCAAATAATCATTTAGAAGGCTGGAAAGAGCCTCAGGTTCAATCATATCTGTTATCTGAGTAAATCCGACAATATCCGAAAAAAATATTGTAAATTTCTGCCTCTTATACGAGAGATCTGAACTATTATCTTTGCTGTTTACAATAGAATTAAAAAGCTGGGAAGAGAGATACTTCTTCATAGAATCAAGAAGCTGTTTCATCTCAATATTTGTTTTCTCCAGTTGGTTCTCATTCAAAGCACTGTGCTCAATGATATTATCATACATGATCTTCAGGTCTTCAATTTCTCTCTTCCCCTCAAGAATTTTTTTCTCCTGCCATGCTACGAGGTTTTTATACTTTTCCAAAGAATTATCAATCATTTTTTATGACAAAACCATACTCACCGGAATATTCTGTAAATTCTCCGATTCAGCCATTTCTCATTCTTACTGAGGCAGACTTATACAGCTGGTTTTAAGCTCCTTTAAAGATTCTGAAATATTATCAATTCTTTCCTTACCGGTCATTACAACTATTGCCGAATCATCCATATTCTCCAAAAGTCTTGCGGCGGCATCCTTTATGGAACCTGCAGTAACTGACAGAATGGATTTACGTCTGGTCCGTCTTATATCATCAGTGATATTATACAATTTTCTGATAAATCCGATAATACTTGTTTCTCCAGGGGACTGAGGCCGTACATCTCTTCCAACAATGGTAATTATCGCCTTTTCAATACTATCATTACTTATCTTCTCATTGATAAGATATTTAAACCCCTCTCTGAATGCAGCAAGAGTCTTTTCAATGTTGGGATCCCTGTAGGATGAGAAACTGAAAATCCCCTCCACACCATTGGCCGCAGCCGAGGCACCATAGGCTCCCCCCTTCATACGGACATTCTCCCAAAGATAGTCTGTTCGGAGAATATGGGAAAGTATAATTTCCGAACCGTATTCCCCGGACTCTATTACTGAGGAACTAAAGGACTGGGCAATGTAGGCCACAGGGGCAGGAATAATCAGAGCCTCATGTTTCTTAAAAACCGGCAGATCAGACCTTCCATGAAAGTTCTCAGAAACTATGCCCCTGGGAAGTTTTACTACAAGACTTTCAATATAATCCTCAATCTTATTCAGTTCAGTATCCGAAGCACTTATATTGATACTCAGTGATTTTTCCAATATTACCCTGGAGCGGATTGATTCCAGAACAGCTCCAATTTTATCTATATTTCCGGTATCATAGTTTTTAACTATTTCATCTAAAAACAGAATCTGATCAATACCTCTCCAGCTCTCCTCCTTTTTCAGAGTTTCACTCAACCTGCTGCCGGCTCGTAACCCTGCAAAGGAGCTCCCTGATGGAATAAGAGCTGAGATGGAATCATTCCTCATCTCTGTAAGCACATCCCGAAGCCTTTTATCTTCAGTTAAAGTACTCTCTGTAAAGAGTCTGAATACCAGATCCAGAGCTTTCCTGTAATCAGTTTCCAGAAACTTAACTCTGAAAAATACAGAATCTCTTACAAAAGTTCTGTCCGGATGAACAAATCCCGATTCAAGAAATGATCCAAACCCTCCGGTAATAAGTGTTAAAGCCCTGGCAACCTCATCATAAGGCATATCTGGAAGTGACCCTGAAGTAATCATTTTAGAGAATAGAGGAAGAAACATGCTCTCCTCATCACTCAATCCTGCAATATCAAAACTAAAGTCCACATAATCGATACCATTTGTAAACAGATCGTGTTTATATACAGTTATATCCTTAACAGAAGAAATCTTTGTATCTATATAGGTAATATCCCCAGGGAGATCCTCCATTGAGAGAGAAGGTATTTTTGCAATATCCTCATCCCTGTCCGGTGTATCCTGAAATAATTCAAGGTTGTTATTGTCAGAAATAATCTTTTCCTTCAGATTATCATCCATAGTGGCTTTAATTTTGTCCAGCCGATCTTTGAGTGATTCCTCCAGCTTAACTGTATGATCTCTGTCCGGACGTACAACAATTGTAGCTCTGTGGGTATTATCAAGAATTTGTCTCTTAATCAGCTTCTCAAAATAGTTATTCTCCGAAGAGACCCGATTTTTCAGTTCCTCCATCCATCTGGAAAATTCCAGAGTTGTCTCCGGGGAATATCCATGTATCCACCCCCTTAAAGCTTTCCCCATCAGCCTTAAACCAAAAGGAGCACCACCTTTAATTTCCCTGTTCCGGAATTCAACTCTTTTCAGGGCTCCCTCAATAATATCAGGATGAATACCCTCTTTTACGAGCCTCTCCAGAACTTCGTCCAGGAGTTCTTCGAAGGCACTCTTTTTTTCCGGATCAGTCCCCCGGAGGCCGACAGAAAAAATAAGTTCCCTGACATCCGTTTCAAGGCCGCTGACAGGAGAAAGATCCGCGCCGAGTCCCGAATCCACAACAGCCCTGTATAGTGGAGACCCTGTATTGGAGAGAAGTATATCGCTGAGAACCTCCAGACTAAGGAGTTCCAGCGGATTCCCAATATCATTCATAAGCCAGTTGACTGCAATTGTTGTCTTCCCGGCGGAATCCTCATCCACGGAAAGAGGACTGCTTATCTCCAGAGACTCAGGCTTTGTCCATCTGGGCTGTAGTTTTATATCAGTCTCTACAATCTTCCTTTCAAAACTGTTTAAATAACCATCTTCCAGAAACTTAAGCTGCTTCTCTGTTGGAATATTTCCATAGAGAAAAATACGACAGTTCGAAGGATGATAGTAGGTTTTATGGTAAGTAATAAATTCTTCATAGCTTAAGTCAGGAATAGACTCGGGCTCACCACCTGAATCAAAAAAATACTGGGTATCAGGGAGAAGGGATCGGTAACACCACTCTCCCACTATTGAATCATGATCTGAGTAGGCACCCTTCATCTCATTAAAAACAATCCCTGTAATTGACAGCTTTCCTTCATCATCAATCTCGAGGCGATGCCCTTCCTGATGAAACACCTCTTTTTTCAAAAGTGGAAAAAATACTGCATCACCGTAAACAGACATCATATTAAAATAGTCTTTCTCCACAGGAGATGCTGCAGGATAAACTGTTTTTTCAGGATATGTCATTGCATTCAGAAAGGTATTCATACTCCCCTTCATTAAAGCCATAAAGGGATCTTTTACAGGGTATTTTCCCGAACCCGAAAGTACTGAATGCTCAAGAATATGTGCAACTCCCCTGTTATCCGATGCAGGGGTCTTAAAAGCAAACGAAAAAAGATTCTCCCTGTCATTATTATGAAGATGGAACAGTTCCAATCCTGTTTTATCATGTTTAAAGGTATACCCTTTTCCCTTATATTCTTTCTGGTCAGAAACAGAAACAAGGGTAAACCCATGAATCTTATCTCCTGGTTTTATTGTTTGCATTATATCTCCTGTGGGTTGGTAGAGACGCAGTTGCGTCTCTACCAATATATAGTTATAATCCCTTCATGGAAAGAGAAATCCTTCTGAGATCAGGATCAACACTCATTACCCGAACCATAACCTTCTGATTAACCTTTACAATATCCATTGGATTTTTTACAAACCGGTCTGCCAGCTGGCTGATATGAATAAGACCATCCTGATGAACCCCTATATCTGTGAATGCACCAAAATTGGTTACATTTGTAATTATCCCCGGAAGAACCATCCCTTCCTTAAGATCACTTACAGAATCAATACCCTCTGCAAAACTAAACCCTGAATACTCTAATCTCGGATCTCTACCCGGTTTTTTAAGCTCATCAATAATATCCCTCACTGTAGGGAGTCCAGTGATTCCATCTATAAATTTCTCAGGATCAAGTCTGTCTACAAGAGTATTGTTCCCAATAAGATCAGCTACTCCAACACCAAGGCTGCCAGCCATTCTCTCCACAATATGATAACTCTCTGGATGAACAGCTGAATTATCAAGGGGATTAGGGGATACGCCAACCCTTAAAAAACCGGCTCCCTGTTCAAAGGATTTTTTACCCATACCCGGAACGGAAAGGATATCGGATCTCGAACAGTAGGCCCCTTTAGTATCCCGATAGTTGACTATCGAAGCAGCCAGACGGGGAGATAATCCGGAAACATACTGAAGGAGTCTCTTACTTGCAGTATTTATCTCAACACCAACCCTGTTAACACAGGAAACAACCACATCATCCAGTGATTTTTTCAGTTCTTTCTGGTCAACATCATGCTGATACTGGCCGACACCGATAGATTTGGGATCAATCTTTATTAATTCAGAGAGTGGATCCATAAGGCGTCTCCCGATGGAAACTGCCCCTCTTACAGTCAGATCATAGTCGGGGAATTCCTCCCTTCCCGCCTCTGAGGCAGAATATACCGAAGCCCCGTTTTCATTGACAGAAGCTATTATCACACTATCACCTAAATTCAGACTTCTGCAGAAGGAAAGTGCCTCTCTGCCTCCTGTCCCGTTTCCAACAGCAATAGCCTCGATAGAGAATTCCTCCACCATGGATTGCATCTTTTTTAATGCTTCTTCCAGCCTGTTTACCGGGGGAAGAGGATAGACAGTGTCGGATTTCAACAACTTCCCCGAAGAATCAAGACAAACTATCTTGCAGCCTGTTCGCAGCCCAGGATCGACAGCAAGAACCCTTTTTTCACCCAGAGGAGCCTCCATAAGAAGTTCTGACAGATTAGATCCAAAAACACGGATAGCCTCGGCGTCACCTCTCTTCTTCAAAAGATTCTTCATCTCAGTTTCCATGGAAGGGGCAAGAAGCCGTTTGAAACTATCTTTGACAGCAAGAAAAATTTGATCACTGCACTTTTTTTCCGAAACAGGTACTTTTAATATATACTTCCGTATAATCCGGAAAGCATCCTCTTCGGGTATGGAAATACTGAATTTAAGGATACCCTTTTCTGCCCCTCTGAAAATTGCAAGAATTCTATGGGAGGGAGTTCTTCCTGCTATCTCAGACCAGGAAAAATAGTCCCGATATTTCAATCCGTCTTTTTCACCATCTTTCCCTTTTACAAGCTTTGAAGAAAAAGTTGCATATTTTTCAAAATACGCTCTTAGCTCTGACCGGAGTTCACTATTTTCATTTATCCCCTCGACAATAATATCTCTTGCGCCGGAAAGAACTTCCACAGTCGAGGAAAGACCTATTTCAGGATTTATGTATTTAGCTGCAGCCTCAGCCGCAAATTCCTGTTGATTATTTAAAATATAAGCTCCAAGGGGTGCCAGACCTCTCTCTTTCGCAACAGAAGCCCTGGTCTTTCTTTTTGGCTTATAGGGAAGATAGAGATCCTCCAGAACAGGCAGAGAACCGGAATTCTCTATTTTCTTTGTAAGTTCCCCTGTAAGAACTCCCTGTTCTTCCAGAGATTTCAATACTGATTTTTTCCTTGTATCAAACTTCAGCAGACTCTCAGACAGATCCCGTATAGCCATAATTTGAACTTCGTCAAGTTCCCCGGTGGCCTCTTTCCGGTACCTGGCAATAAAGGGAACAGTTGCACCCTCATCTAAAAGAGTTATTACCGTTTCCACCTGCCGTCTGTTAATATTTAATTCACTGCCAACAGGACCTGCAAAATTTTTATTATCCATTACCATTATCCTTTTTTCTGATATATTAAATCCAATGAAAATTAAAACCATAGCCGAGAGAAGTTACGGTAGTGTCAAGTATGTTGTGTAAATTTTTCAAGAACCATCGATTTAAATTCAACTCCCATGCCTATTTCCTGTTAAAACAGAACTAATTTCTTCCATAGTTCTCTCATTTACACCTGCAGTTTCAGCGTATTCCGGCCAATTAGCTGCTACTTGTGTAACCTGATCAATAATTAATGTGATATCTCTTTTTTTAAGGCCTGATTTTTCACCAAGATGGTAGATATTTGCCACTGAGGGAGATCGTCCCTCCCCGTCCACCGTCATTGAGTGCTCACCACCAGATCCTGTTGAAAAAGTTAAATCATATGCAGGTGATAAGGTCCAGAGACCCTTTGGGTTCATGGTAAAAGAGAAGTTCTTTACATGGTCATCCCTGTTATTAGTGATAATATTAAAAACCATCTGTCTGAAACCCCTAATCAAATCCATATGATTCTTTGTCAGATCATTTATGACACGAAATAACATTTCATAATCACATGAGGGTATTCTAAAATTTGAATGTATAAGGTTGCCAAAGGTATGAGAATGGAATCGCTTTTTGCCAGATCTGTCAAAACGTTTAACCCCAAAAAAAACAGAGCCCTGGCCTGTGTTAAATAAACGTGTTTCGGGCATACTAATTCCACAATCCTTCGCCATTAACGAATATGCATATTCGACAGATCCTGAATCGGGATAATCATTTATTCCATTAAATTTTACAATCCAGTGCTCAAATCCATCCGGTAAATTACCTTCTCCGGAAATTAGTTTATCTTTACAAAGACCAACAAGAACTTTAGGGCGCGCTCCTCCCGGACTGCCGCCTGCCTTCATTAGCTCAGTAAGTACTGTTTGGGTTTTTCCCATTAAAATTTTCTGTGATTGAATATGGAGATCATATAAATCAAAGGGAACCGTATTAATGGTATCAGGTTCCAAAACGTGTTTATATGTTAAAGCCCCCATAGTATTAGACCCAAGAAATGAAAGCCTATCTAAAACTGATAATTGTTCAACAGAAAAACCACGCCCCCTAAGATATCGATCCATAAGCATAAGTCCCCATCCATCGGGGAGAGAATCATCAAACAAACCAAAAATGGGACCAAAATCCACATCGATGTGCTCATAAAGATTATAGCCTAAAGGCAGTCTATAGGGAGATAACCATAATGATCTCCTTACAAAATCAGGGTCATACTGGAAGTATATTCGATGCTCTTTTTCTGCTAATTCTCCAACAAAAATCTCAGATTTCTCTTCAAAACTAAGGAAAACCTTAATACGTTTCAAATCACCCCCCTTTTGGGAATTCCGGTTTCCTTACTTTCCAACTCATCAATTGATCCGGCAGAAGGAGGAAGCAACAGCTTATTAACTTCATCTAATCGTCCTAAGACAAATAGTAGTTTAAGAAAATTTTCTAATGAAATTTGTGCTGTTTGTTCAAACCTTATTAGAGATGCAACAGAAACACCAGACCTATCTGCAAGGGTTGTACGTTTCCATTTTTTTGATAAACGTAATTCCTTTAGCCGGTCTGCCAATATTTTAGCCATTTCTTTTTGTGTTAAAAGACTATATTCCACAAACCCCTCTATTGATAAGATATTAGCTATTATTATTAAATAATATATACTATTAGTTATATTTTATCAATAATGATCTATTTATTATGTATCTAAATTCCCCTAATAAGCCAAAAAATAAAAGGACTGCCAATCCATAAAGAAAATATCCACAATTTTCCCTTTTTCTGATACATTTATCCAATGAAAATTAAAACCATAGCCGAGAGAAGTTACATTCTAAGTCAAATACGCTCTTTTTTCCATACAAATGGATATCTGGAAGTTGAAACTCCAATTCTGGCACCGGAACTTATACCGGAATCAACAATCGAGGTTTTTGAAACAACCTTTTCCAGTGAATTCCACGGGACAAAACAGATGTACCTAATACCATCCCCGGAAATATTTATGAAAAAGCTGATTGTCCTGGGTTCGGGGAATATTTTTCAGATAACAAAATCTTTTAGAAACAGTGAACAAATTGGAAAGGAGCATAATCCGGAGTTTACAATGATGGAATGGTATACCATGGAAGCCGATTATATGGATTCCATAGCACTGACAGAGAAATTCCTTATCCACCTGACAGAGGGAAAGGACTACCCCTGGTACAAAAAACCGCTGGTAAAAATAAGTATCAATGACCTCTTTATTCAAAATATTTCCATTGACCTCCTTAAGTACCAGACCAGAAAGTCCCTAAAGGAAAAGGCAGTTGCACTGGGGCTTAACCCTTTTAAAAATGACACATGGGAGGATATATTCAACAGAATATTTCTGACTTTTATTGAACCGGAACTCCCAATTGACAGGCCTGTTATTCTGTATGATTATCCAATACAGATACGGTGCCTTGCAAAGGAGAAACGGGGCACTCCCTGGAGGGAGAGGTGGGAACTCTATATAAACGGAATTGAACTGGCAAACTGCTATACAGAAGAGACAGACAGCAGGAAGGTTGAAGAAACATTTCAGATAGAATACCTGAAAAAAGCCGCAGGGAGCAGTGTAATACCCGATATTGACCCTGAGTACAGCACAATGTTCGATAAGAACTATCCGGAATGTTCGGGAGTTGCCATGGGAATAGACCGGCTGGTTATGCTTCTTACCGGAGAGTTCTCCATAGAAGGGGTGATTTTATTTCCCCAATCTGATATGATGGGAGCAGCTAATTAAAATTCAAATCACAGAGGTTTTGGAAATATGAAAGCAGGAGCAATCAACAAGGGTATGGCCCTTCTGATTAAAGGATCA
>JAJRQE010000308.1 GCA_024280415.1 Spirochaetota bacterium
AGTTTCTGTTGTAGTAATTCCCTTTCTAAGATGATCGATTTCGTTGGAGAATATTTGTTCCCTCTTTTTGTTCAGCCCTTCCAGAATCCTCTCTATAGAAGGTGTTATTCCATTCTGACAGAGGTGGATCCCGAGATCTGTCCCTCCCTCATAATACCCCACTCCACCAAGGGTATCCAGAGCAATACAAATCTCTGCTGCAGGATATTCCACACCGTTTAGAACAATAAAGTATTCTTCTCCCTTACTGTTCTCTTCGATCCGAACTAGGTTAAGCGTATCTGCTATTTTTAAAATATCCCTGTTTACTCCGGAGAGCCTCCCATCTACTAAAAACCCGTCTCCAATTGCTCCCAGGATACCGAAGGAGGAGAGGTAGTCACTTTTTTTCCCATGTGCAGCAAGAAGAACTCCGGCAAACAGATAACATGTTGCAGAAGCTGAAATATCACGGTCTCCCTTAAGACCAAACAGATCACCATCCAGATTTATAACACTGTCATCTCCCGATTCTTCTGCAGGATGGTGGTCAATTATCAGTACAAGATTTCTACCACCATTCAAACCTGCAATAAGAGGTGCTATTTTCCCTGCAAAATCTGCAAAAACAATTATATTGTCACTATCGGCAAGAATTTTTTCCAGAACCTGGGGATAGGGTTTTTCCAGTGCAATCCTGGATACCTCGTAATCAGTTTCAATAAAAGCATTTAACAGTATGGTTCCAGAGGTTAATCCATCGGTATCATTATGGTGGAACAGACTAATTTCTTTTGAAGGGTTATCCAGCAGGACTTCAACGGCTTGCTTCATTGCCCCTATAAGCTCATTTTTCATCGGAATTTATCCTCTCAGAAATCGGTAAAACGAAGATCCCCATACTACTTTTCACTCTGAAGGGCAAACCCACGCATAAAACTCTCCTGCATTACAACAAATACAAGCAGTGGGGGGATCATTGTTATCACGACCCCAGCCATTATTACACCCCAGTTATTTGAAGATTCCGTACTCATGAGCATTTTTATACCAATCTGGACTACCCTCATGTCCCGTGAGTTAGTAGCCATCAGGGGCCACAAATACTGATTCCAGATATAAATAAAATTTATAACAACCAAAGCTCCTATGGTACTCTTTGTCAGGGGGAGAAGAATCTTGAAGAAATACTGCATAGGATGACATCCGTCCATCTTGGAAGCGTCAATTAATTCTGCCGGAACAGTTTTGAACCTCTGAATAAGGATAAAAATAGATGTGGCACTTGCCCAGAATGGAATAGTTAATCCTGCATAAGTGTCGATCCAGTGTAAGGATCTGACAACATCAAAAAGAGCTACAATTCGCACCGGTACAGGAAGGAGCAGGGTCACCAGAATAATTCCAAAGAGAAAATTCTTTCCCTTAAATTCAAAATGGGTAAAGGCAAAGGCGGCAAGAAGACTCATACTGACTTTTCCTATAATTACACCAAAAGCAATTACAGTCGAATTAAAAAGCATGCGTCCCAGATTGACTCCATTCCAGGCTGCCTTATAGTTATTAACAGCATTTGTTCCCGGAACTAATCCCGGAGGATAAGAGAGAACCTGTGCTTCGGTCTGGGTACTTATAATTAATGCCAGAATAACAGGCAGGCTGATAATTAAAACACTCAGTATCAATAATATATGAGTACTTATTTTCTTAGTTAAATTTTGTTTCATAACAATCGCTCCTCTCTTTTATTGATAGTGAACCTTTTCACCTGCAGTTCGAAACTGAAGAACCGTTACACCTACAACCAGTGAGAAAAGGACAAGACTCTCTGCAGCAGCATATCCAATTTTTGAATGGACAAAGAAATCTTTATACAACTGATAAATCAGAAGTTTTGTGGAACCCGCAGGGCCACCCTCGGTCAGAACATCTATCAATCCAAAACTGGCAAAGTAGGCATAAATAGTATTCATAACAAAGAGAAGAAAAGTTGTTGGTGAGAGAAAAGCAAAAGTTATATAAATAAACCGCTTTACCGAACCGGCTCCGTCAATTGATGCTGATTCCAGAGCAGAGGATGGAACATTTCTCAATGCAGTCAGATAAAAAATTATATTATAGCCAAGATTCTTCCACACCGCTGCAATAATAACTACAATTATTGCTGTTTTCTCATCTGTAAGCCATGTACGGAACCCGGTAAAGTAGCATATAACACCATTTGCCGGATTAAACAGAAAATTAAATAATGCGCCGGCAATTGCCGGAGACAGAGCATAGGGCCAAATAAGGAAAGAGCGGTAAAATCGCATTCCTTTTATTTTCTGATTTAAAAGCAGTGCTATTAACAGACTGAATAACAGTCCTGCTGCGATTACCACCAGGGCAAAAAAAGCAGAGATTACAAAACTTCTTAAATAGTCTTCATTTGTAAATATTTTTATAAAATTATAAAAACCGGCAAATGTCTCAGCTCCTGACCAGGGATGTATTTTAAAAAAACTTAACCGGAAAGTCTCTACAGCAGGATAAAAGAGAAATACCACAAGTATAAAAAATGTAGGAATAAGCAGAAGATAAGGAAGAGCTCTGTTATTAAAAGTTGACTGGTTCATGATTGTCCTCAATTGAAGGAAGCTGCCATTGTATACGGCAGCTTCCTTGAATAGTTAATCGAAATTAATCAATTGGTACTATTGAATTACTTCATTCCATTCAGCAATAGAAGCATTTGCCTTGGCAGCTGCTTCATCCAGAGCCTGTTTAACAGGTTTTCCAGCATACATTTCCTGAATTGCAGACTGAATTAGTTCCCGTGCTTCCGGAAATATTCCAAGAAGTCCACCTGCTGTATTCAAAGTTTCAGGGCTATCCAGCAGCTGATTAAAAGCTGTCAGATAATTTGGATTTTCTTCGAACCATCCTTCTGATTTCAGCTGGTCCATTGCTGTCTTACGAACAGGAAAATAACCTGTTCCCTTATGCCATGCAATCTGGGATTCATCTTCAGAAATATAGGTTATTAGCTTTAACGCGGCAAGTTCTTCTTCCGGGGTATGATTATTAGTCATCCATAATGATCCGCCGCCGATTGCAACTCCGCCGGTTGCGCCTTCAGGTCTCGGAATATAACCGGTTCCCATTTCCCAGCCCTTCTCTGCAAGAGCCTCTGTAAGTCTGTTTACATCGGAAGAAGAGGACATAACAATTGCTACTTCTCCGGAACCGAATGCTGCCCTGTGGTTGGACCATCCTGGACCTACATCAAGAAATAAACCGTCTTTTTCCATACCAACCCACCAGTTCAGTACTTTCTGTCCGGCTTCACCGTTAAACTCAACAGCTGTGGGAAGTTTTCCACTTCGACCGTTCTGGTCATTTACAAAGGGGGCATCCTGAAGACAGATCATCTGCTCAAAATACCATGAATGAAGATTCCATGTTACAGGTGTTTTATAACCTGCAGCCTGCAGCTTAACAGCTGCTGCCCGAATCTCTTCATAAGTTTTTGGAGGATTTTCCGGATCAAGTCCTGCTTTCTTAAAAAAAGTCTTGTTGTAAAAAATTAATGGAGTTGACGAATTAAAAGGCATTGAATAGTGAATTCCCTGATATTTATAATAGCTCTGAACAGGAGTAAAAAAATCATCCCAGGGGATCTCCCTGTTGTATTTCTTTGCAACTTCATCTAAAGGTGAAATTATGCCACTATTAATAAGTCCAAGGGTTCCTATCTCATAAGAATGAAAAATATCAGGAGCATTCCCCGCCTTGTAAGCTGATTTTACCTTATTGAGGGTGTCATTATAGGACCCTGTATACTGTACATCAACTTTAATATTAGGATTCTCCGCCATAAATTTATCCACTATTCCCTGGATAAGCTCAACTCTGCCTCCTGACATTGCATGCCAGAATTCAATAGAAACTGTGGCAGATTCATCCACTTTCACATCTGCACTTCCAGTTGCAAATACTGCAAAAGGAAGAATCATAGTTACCAATATTGCAATAACTATCATCTTTGATTTTTTCATTCTTTTCTCCTTTTAGTTGTATGGCCGGATTGTTCAGGCTGCATACCCAGACAGCAAACTTCTTTGCAACCAGGCAGGCAAAGAACAAGACCATACTTTTAGAATTTGTATAGAATAATTAAACCACAGGATTTTTGAGTTGTCAATTAAACTTTGTTCTTTTTCTATCATTATTTATCATTATACTGTTTATAAATGATCATATTTAGTCGATATTTTTTTCCTTTTTGTTCATTTCAGGGTTTGTGGCTCCATTTTATACCTGGTTGTTTTAACCGGAAGACGGCAAATGCGGATGCTTTAGTTCTGGTAAATGGAAGTATATTA
>JAJRQE010000309.1 GCA_024280415.1 Spirochaetota bacterium
GCCTGGGCTATTACTGTTGCAATAGCTGCTCCCCTGACATCAAGATTCAGCAGAAAGATAAAAACCGGATCAAGAATAATATTTAGAACAGTACCTATTATCATTGAATTCATTACATACTTCATAAGGCCTTCACCCTGAAGTATTCCGCTGAAGACGACAGAGATAAAAATTATGGGGCCAGCGGGTATTATAAATCTAAAATATTCCAGACCATGGATATAGTAATCTCCTTTTGCTCCCAGGGCAGATAGAATCTGTGATGAAAAAGGCAGGGTTATTCCAAGCGCAAATACTGATAGTAAAAAGCCTATCAATATACCTGATTCAGCAGTTGTACTTAAAATTTTTGAATTATTCTCTCCTATGGCTCGGGCTACCAGTGAACTAATTCCAACCTGTAATCCATTCCCCAGAGCCATAAAGAAAAATATTAAAGGGAAGACAATGGCTGTTCCTCCCATATAGGAGGGATCTGTAAGATTTATTCTGGCAACCCAGAATGTGTCTGTAACATTATAGATTACCTGTACAATCATACCAAGGAAAATAGGCAGGGATAGTTTAATAAGGACAGGCCTTATGGGACCTTCGAAAATTCCCGGGATTGTATTTAAATTGCTATTATCATTCATTTTGACAGCATCTATTTTTTATAATTAAATATCAAGGAGGTTACATGTAATTATTTTTTTAAATTGGGCGTTCCCCTGCTCCGCAGGGTCAGGCTATCCACTACAATTCCGCCCGGGTTTGTTAAACAGGATCACATAATGTTTTCGCTGAGTTCAGACGTAGCATGCTACGTCTCTACAGCGACATCCATTCACGGTACGGGATTTTCGTTTCTATCCTTAACGCATTGTACAGGTTTGTCTTTTTTCCTAATATTTCTGTTAAGTTGTCTGGTAATGTTGTTTTCTTGTTGAAAATTATTATCATTTTGTCCTGTTAAATTCTCTCTATTTAATATACAATTTTCAAAAGTATATAGAAGTTAAAATAGAAGGGCAATTAATGAGTTTATTTCAAAAATCTGTCGAAAAAAAGTATCTTTCGGAACAAAATGAAGCAGTAATGAATACAAAATATGCTGCTTTTCAGAAATACTTTGGAAATCCGGAGAGGCAGGAAAATATACGTAATTCCAAAGAGGAGCAGTTTCAGGAAGGTTTTTTACGCGAACTATTTGTTAATATTTTCGAATATACCTTAAACCCTGAACCTGGTTATAACCTGACTACGGAACTGAAGAATGTCTCTAACAGCAGAAAGGTCGATGGAGCTATTTTGAATGCTGATGGTGATGCCATTGCTGTTATCGAATTAAAATCTACAACTACATCAGACCTGGATTCTATAGAAACCCAGGCTTTCGGTTATAAAAATCATCAGCCCAAATGTGTTTATGTTGTTACTTCTAATTTTGAAAAGCTGCGGTTTTATATTGAAGATGCCATCGATTATATAGATTTTGACCTGTTTAATCTGTCCAGAGATCAGTTTTCCCTTATGTGGTTGTGTCTATCTAAAGAGAGTCTATTAAATAACCGTCCCCTGGATATTAAAAAATCCTCCATTGTCCGGGAACAGGATATTACTAAGAAGTTATATACTGATTATTCGGCATTCAGAAAATCCGTATATAATAATCTTGTAGAGAAGAATCCCAATAGAGATAAGCTTTTACTGTTTAAAAAAACGCAAAAGCTTCTGGATAGGTTTTTATTCATCTTTTTTGCAGAAGACCGTTTGTTGTTGCCTCCAAACTCTATAAATAGAATTATTGGACGGTGGGAGTCTCTAAAAGATCTGGATGAGTATAGACCTTTATATTACCAGTTTAAGAAATATTTTGGTTATATGAACAAGGGTTATAAGGGTAAGGATTATGATATTTTTGCCTATAATGGTGGTTTGTTTAAACCGGACGAGGTTCTGGATAATATTCTAATTGATGATGATATCCTTCTTGAGCATACCCGGAAGCTTAGTCAATATAATTTTGACACAGATGTTGATGTTAATATTCTGGGGCATATTTTTGAGCATTCTCTGGTTGAAATTGAGTCTATTCATGCGGAAATAAATGGTGAAGTGGTCGATTTTAATAAGAGTAAGCGTAAAAAGGATGGTATCTTTTATACTCCTAAATATATTACTCAGTATATTGTAGAGAATACTGTAGGTCGACTTTGTAAGGAGAAACGGTTAGAGCTGGGTATTGTAGATGAGGATTATGCTGCAGGGAGAAAGAATCGGAAGAAAACTACGATTATTGCTTTGGATAAGAAGCTTTCTACTTATAAAGAATGGCTTTTGGGTTTAACTATTTTGGATCCGGCTTGTGGTTCCGGAGCTTTTTTGAATCAGGCACTGGACTATTTAATTGGGGAGCATAAAAAGGTTAATGTTCTGGATGGTCAATTGCATGAGGAGAATTTGGGGCTTCATGATATAGAAACTGATATTCTGGAGAGGAATATTTATGGGGTGGATATTAATGAGGAGTCTGTTGAGATTGCTAAGTTGTCGCTTTGGTTGAGGACGGCGCAGAAGGGGAGAAAGCTTAATACTTTAAATAATAATATTAAGTGCGGGAATTCGCTTATAGATGATCCTGAGGTTGCCGGGGATAAGGCTTTTAAATGGCAGGAGGAATTCCCTGATGTTTTTGCTGGTGGGGGATTTGATGTTGTTATTGGGAATCCACCTTATGGGGCAAAAATACCGAAAGAACATATTAATTTTTTAGTTGATGATATGTCTAAATATGGATTAAGTAGAAAACTGAGTGATACTTATATTGCATTCTATATTAAATCTCTCAATAAATTATGCAAAATTGATGGAGTATTAGGATTTATTGCTCCAAATACATGGCGTTTAATTGAAAGTGGAAATATATTCCGTAATTTTGTTTTATCTGGGAATTTTAATATTTATGGTATTGTTCAACATACAGAGAAAGTGTTTTTGGATGCAACTGTTGATGTAGATTCTGTTTTCATCAAAAAACATGAATATTTCAATAATAAATTCACTATGAATATTAATATTGGTGATATTAGGTACACCCCTTTTAGTCATTGTATAAATCAAGAAAACTTAATCAACCAAAAGTCAATTAATCTTTTTTTGACAAATATAGCATATCTACTGAAGTCAAAAATTGATTCAAAATCTTTATTTGTCAAAGATTTTTTTGATATTAAAAATGGTGTAAAACCTTATGAAAAAGGGAAGGGTAAACCTCCTCAGACAGCTATTACACTGAAAGATAAACCATTTACATCTAAAGTTAAAATAGATGGTTCTTTTTCTCCTCTTATTGGTGGTAGTTCATTTCATAGATATAAAGTGTTATGGGATAACGATAATTGGATTAAATATGGGGAATGGCTTGCTGCACCACGAGATGATGGAATTTTTAAAACTGAAGAAAAACTAATATTCCGGCAAACGAGTGATAAAATTATTGGGACTGTAATTTCTCAAGGAATTATTATTCGAAATAATACTCATATAGTATTAGCCAATGAATTATCGCCAATTTCGATTAGAAGTCTATTACCTATTTTGAACTCTAAACTCATTGGTTTTTATTATTGGTCAATAAATCCTGAAAGAGGAGAAGCTTTAGCAGAAGTTAAGGCCTTTCATTTAGGATTGCTTCCATTCCCAAAGGAGATTTTCTGCGAGAACGAATTATTGACATCTTCTAATGAACTTTTAGAATTAAACGATAGACTGCATAAAGCTGTAACGAGTGTTTTAAAACTTTTACAATCAAAATACGAGATTAAAAAAATTAGTTCTAATCTCAAGAAATGGCATGAATTAGAATTCAAGGATTTCCTTAAAGAACTTAAAAAAGCAAAGATTAAATTAAGCCTTTCTGAAGAAACAGAATGGATGCAGTTTTTTAATGAGCAGAGAGAAAAGGCTCAGGCTTTAAAATCTAAAATAGATAATGTAGAGAATGAAATTGACCTGATGGTTTTTGAGCTTTATGGGTTGAGTGAGGAGGAGATTGCTATTGTTGAGGGGAGTTGAAAGATTATTGTTTTGCTATAAAACACAAGTCTCCACAATGCAAAGGGATATTTAGATACTACGGTACCTGGAGAGTGAAAGTATTGAATTGGAAGGATTTCCTCAGTTTATAGTTTTTGT
This sequence comes from Spirochaetota bacterium, assembly GCA_024280415.1. Lineage (GTDB taxonomy): Bacteria > Spirochaetota > Spirochaetia > B11-G9 > B11-G9 > JAJRQE01. The sequence goes on from JAJRQE010000309.1 coordinate 4,177, forward strand.
GATTTCTAGTGTTATGTGATGGTTGGGTTTATTCTATTTCTGAAAATTATGTTGAAAACTAGTTGATTGGAATGTTATACAGAGAGGGGTTTTATCCATGCTTCATGATTCTTTCAGGAAAAGTGATGATCTCCTTGAGAAACTTAAAGAGGAACTAATTGATGATTAATGAATGGAACATTTATTCTGATATTAAAGGAATCATCTCTCAAGCCCGACAGAAGGCTCATGGA
>JAJRQE010000310.1 GCA_024280415.1 Spirochaetota bacterium
AATCCCCCCTGTAATGCTTTCCCTTGTTGCGCCCTGCTGGATTGCCTTTCGTATATCCGAATTAATAAATGCTGAACAGTGTTCACCGAATTTAAGAGCACTTTCGGACGAAAGAGCAATATCCGCTATCTCAAATGCATGCTGTATATTAAGATCACCATGGGCAGATTCTTCCAGAAAAGATCCGGTTCCTGCAGAACAGGCTTCATTCATAGCATAGTCAATGGGCACTTTGTTTTTCAGAAGAACATACTTTGCATCCTGGCCGCCAATTTCAAATATGGTATCCACCTCTTCATCAAAATAGGTAGTTCCAACAGCATGGGCTATAATTTCATTATAGACCCCGGGACTCTCAATAAAAACACCCAGAATCTCCCTGGAAGAGCCTGTTGTGGAAGAAAGAGAGATGTTAATCTCTTCATCTCCGATATCTTCACGGATTTTCTTTTTTATCTCGATCAGGCATGTTTTAAGGGACTTTATAGGATCCCCATGTGTTCTTCCATAGTGGGATGCGACTATTTCATCAGTTTCAATATCAATCAGGCAGGCTTTAGTCGTAGTAGATCCGCCATCAATACCCAGAATATATTCATGTCCGGCTCTCACCTTACCTGTTGAAGATTCAAAATAGGTTACCAGATCCGTTACTTTTTTAAGATCATCGTAGCTGTCAAAACGAATTTTATTTATTTTCATCAGATCCTGGACTGCAGGGAGGACACTTCCTGATTCCTGAGCAAGAAAAGCAGCACCATATGCTTCAAAATAGGGAGCTTCTTCGGGGATGATAAAATTTATAAGAGGAGTCTTTTGTTTAATAAATCTTACTATATGTCGGTTTTTTGTAGTACCTCCTGTTAGAAGAACATTACCTTTCTCAATTTTGGCTCTCTTAAGAAAATCAATTACTTTTGTTGCCATTACATCGCTGAGAGAAACAACAATATCCTCTTTTGTTGCTTCATTCTTATTCAGCTTATGGGTGCAGTCACTTTTCATAAAAACAGAGCATCTGGCTGAGAGAGGATGTACTTTGCTGGAATCCGGGACAAATTCAACATCTTCCAGGGACATATCCATTCTTCCGAGCTGCTGTTTGAAGAATTCACCTGTTCCGGAGGCACATTTACTTCCGGAAAAATTATTTACAATTCTATTATTACTGTCAATTGTATAAACAATTAAATCTTCGCCGCCCATGGTAACTACCGCATCAACTTCTTCATCTATCCTGTTCAGAGCAGCCTCAATACAGAGAGGCTCTATAACATTATTTATATTAAATAAAAAGCGCCCTTCTGTTCCTGTTACCAGAGCTTTTATACTGTGGGGAATATTATGACTATTTAAAATCTGCTCAACCGCAGCATAGAAATTACCTTCATGAAGGACTACTTCATTCCATACAATCTCCGAATCTTCAAGGAGAACAATTTTCAAACTGGAAGATCCAATATTTATACCAAGACTCTGCATAGCCACCTCTCAAATTAAACAGTAATTATTATCATATGCTAAAAACAGCTTAATAACCACAATATTATTTACAACAATTGGAAAATAGTCCATTGCCATCAGTACTAAATATAACTTATTTATTCTGAAATTTCTCCAAGTTCCTCCCATCGGATAATTTTTTGCTCAATAATCTCTGTTATCGCTTTATACTTTCTGCTGTTGCTTTTTATCTGATCTGGAGTATGTGTACTGTCACTGAAGAGTGCTTCCAGATTATTTTTTTCACTTTCAAGTTGGTCTATTTCTGATTCAAGATTGAGGAATTCAAGATTTTCCCTGTATGTGAGCTTTCTCCTTACTCTATTACCAGAGGAAATAGAGGTAGAAATACTTTCCATGCTGTTGTATTCTGATCTCTCTTTTGCCGATTTTACCTCTTTTTTACTTTCCTTCTGTGCCTGCAGGATAAATTCCTTGTATTCACTGTAGTTCCCCCGAAATCCATTTATTCCTCCTGTCCCATCAAAGAGGAACAGAAAATCTGTAGTGCGGTCAAGAAATGCTCTGTCATGGGATACAACAATTATTGTTCCTGTAAAAGATATAATATAATCCTCAAGACGCCTCATTGTTTCCAGGTCAAGGTCATTGGTTGGTTCATCCAGTATAAGAAAATTAGGATGTTGGGTTAAAATTTTAATTAAATACAGCCTTCTTTTTTCTCCCCCGGAGAGTTGTTTCAAAAGAGTCCTGTGTCCTTCGGATGGAAAATTGAAAATCTCCAGGAACTGGGATGCGGAAACCGACCTTCCGTCACCTAGTCGAATCTGCTCTGCTCCCTCCTTTATATACTCAATGACTGACAAACCCCTTTTTGCTGCCCTGGTCAGATTGTCACTTAGTTGATCGTAGTATCCGAAAAGAGTATTCAGACCTGCCTCAATTTCACCGCTGTCGGGTTTTATCCTTCCGGTAATAATATCAAGGAATGTAGATTTTCCCGATCCGTTGGGACCGATTATTCCAATCCGCTCACGTCGTTTAAACTTATATGAAAATGGGGAGATAACAACTTCTCCTTCATAACTTTTATTTATCTGTTTCAGTTCAAGGACTTTCTTTCCAAGTCTCTGTTCTGCTGATGAAAACTCAGTATCCCCATTGTCTGCCGAAGTCTTTCTCTCCATAAGCTGTTCGATTCTCATTTTTCGTTTTTTATCCTTACCGGCTCTTGCCCTTGGGCCTCTGCTCAGCCATTCACGTTCTCTTTTAAGGATCGAATTTATTCTTGCCTGCTCATTTTTTTCTGTAGAGAGACGAATCTCCCTCCTTTCCAGAAATGTTGTATAGTTTCCTGAATATTTATAGACTTTTCCCTTATCAAGTTCGAGAATAGTAGTGCATACTGAATCGAGAAAGTATCTGTCATGGGTTACCATGATAAAACTGAGACTGGATGCTCTAAGATATTTTTCCAGCCATTCAATAATTTCTATATCCAGGTGGTTAGTTGGTTCATCAAGAATTAAAAGGTTAGGGAATGAAGAAAGGGCCCTCGCGATGGCAACCTTTTTTTTCATTCCACCAGACAGGTTTTCCAATTTAAGTTCAGGATCACCGATTTTTAACTCGCTTAGAAATGAAAGATAATTATTTTCTATTTCCCAGCCGTTTTCGGTATCCATTTTTTCTGTTAAACGTTCCAGTTTGAGAAGATTCTGATCCTGGCTTTTTCCTGCAGATAAATCTTTTGATTCCTTTAGACAATTATGGTATTCAGAAATAAGTTTTATTACCGGAGTATTCCCAAAGTACAGGAATTCTCTTATTGTTATACGCTGTTCTATTTTGGGATTCTGTTCCAGTATGCTTATTCGTAGTTTGTTGTTTTTCGATATTTTCCCCTCATCTGCCTCATTCAGGCCTGCAAGGATGTGCAGAAGTGTTGACTTTCCGGCTCCATTAGGCCCTATAAAACCAATTTTTTCCCCTTCATCAATTCCTATTGTAACATTTTGGAAGAGTGGCTTTTCATTAACTGTTTTTGAGAGATTTTCAATAGATATAAGATTCATGGGGGGTATGTTATACGAAAATATCTTTACTGGGAACTCTATTTGACATAATCTGATTTTATGATTAAGTTTGATATTATGATTGGAGGCTATTATGGTAGAAATGACTGTTACCGAATTTTCCAGAAATTTAAGAACAATATTTGACAGAATTGAGTATAAACATGAAGAGATAGTATTGCTTCGACATAATCATCGAATTGCCAGGGTAATTCCAGGTTCATTTGCTCTTAATGCTCTCGAAGCAATGGGTGATCTTTATCAGACTCTTCCTGATGATGCAGGAAAAGATTGGTTAAACGACAGTACTCTCCCAGGTTCATTACAGGATGAGATGAAAGATCCATGGGATATTTAATTGATACCTGTATATGGATAGATGTTGAGAGAGGGACTATTTCTCCCGCAGATGTTGCATCTTATACTGGAGATGATTCTGTTTATATTTCTCCAGTTACTTTAGCCGAGCTTGGGTACGGTGTGGAAATGGCTGCTTCGGAGGTGATAAAGCAAAAGCGTATATCCTCTCTGGATAGATTAAGGAAAAAGCCCCTGCTTATAATTGATGATGGTACTGGACTAATATTTGCACGACTGGCGGCATTCTTGCAAATAAGAGGGAGAGGAGCATCTTTTCGTATTCAGGATATTTGGCTTGCGAGTCAGGCTATTCAGAATAATTTTTCTTTTTTAACTAAAAATAAAAAAGATTTTTTTGATATCCCGGGTCTCAAATTGGTTGTATTTGGAGATTAGAGAGCCAATTTCAAAACTCTCGGGTTTTGAAATTGGCAGGGATCTTTAGAAAAGGTAAAATGTTACAGAGTAACAGGTTAACTTTTTGACCCCATGACAGCTTCTTGAAAAACAATAGTTTTGCAAGAAGCTCTAGAAATTGTAATTCCAGTTTGCTTATAAAATTTTAAAACTAATTGTAATGAGAGGTTTTTTTTAAACCGAAATTTATAATAAGGGCGTAACAATTTGGGATCGACTTAGTCCATTCTTTTTTACACTTTGTCTGATGCCACCATGTAATACTTAATAAATCCTTAGGTGGCAACTATAAGTCAAGATATATTGTACATTTTCTTTCGAATTGACTCACCTTTTAACTCATTCCGATAAGTTCCGTAGGCAATTCTATCTATGATGGCATCTGAATTGTATACTTTTTGAGTTTTTTGATGTAACTTCCATCAAGTTTTGCTTCTTTTGAATTGGCAAAAAGCTGGCTGGTGAGATAGTATAAAACCCTGTTGCCATGGTTACAACCAAGGTCTCCCAATGCACTTCCCGAGATATGATTTACCTATTCCTGTTGGTCCTGTAATTATGATATCCTTGTGGTCGCGAATCCAACTGCAATCGGAGAATCTAAGTATTTGGTTTTTATCCAGATTGCGATTATAATTAAATGTAAGCGATGTCCTATAGAGTGCACAAATTTGATTGTTAATGATCATTATATAGCATGTTTATGGCTGATAGTGATAGAGAAAGAAGGCTGCCCATATTATGTTGCATTTGAAGCAAAAGAGGAATATCATTACTCTATGGAAAATACAGATCAAAGCAGACAACTGCAGTCTCAGGGAACCCGGCAGCAGAGAATTATAGAGCTGGTTCAGAGGGATGGTCATGTAAGAGTTCCCGATTTGAGCAGATTACTAAACGTAGCTGAAATAACCATACGCAGAGATCTGGATATGCTTGAAGATAAAAGCCTCCTCGAAAGAACTCATGGCGGGGCAATAGCAATCAGACGTATACATGAAGAGACTAACTACAGTTCCAGATCTGATCTTGAACTGGAGAATAAGGATATTATAGCAAAATATGCAGCCGACCTGATAAATGAGGGCGACACTGTCTTTATAAACGGCGGTTCAACTACATATCATGTCTTTAGATATATAAGCAGAAGGAATGTCAAGGTAATAACAACTAATGCCGGCTGTATGAGTCAGGTGAATGAGCGCCAGGGTATAGAGCTGACTATTGCCGGAGGTCTGTATACACCAGGATCGAATACTTTTAGTGGCGGATTTACCAATGATAGCCTGAACCAGGTAAACGCAAATAAAGCTATACTCGGTGTTCATGGTATCAGCTGTCATTATGGACTGACAACCCCGAGACAGCATGCCGCAGAATCGACGAAAATAATGATAAACAGAACCCGTGGTGACGTAGTAGTTATTGCTGACCATCGAAAAATTGGTCTTGTGTCGGATTATGTGACTGCAAATGTAAATAGAATCACCACACT
>JAJRQE010000003.1 GCA_024280415.1 Spirochaetota bacterium
GCAGAAGTTTCCTCGGCAGTAGAGGATAGTGACTCTTTTGCTTCTACTGTAAGGTCTGTGGCAGATTTTATATTTTTTATAATATGTTTCATTTTATTTAAAAACTCATTAAAGCTTTTTGAGAGATCGCCTATCTCATCACTGGAGCTTACTTCAAGAACCTGAGTCAGATCACCTTCTCCCTGAGAAATATCTTTTAATCTGTTTTTCACCCGAACTATAGGCCTGACAGCGACAAAATTAATTATATAAAACATTATAACTGACATAACAAGAAAAATTGCAAAAGATATTATCAACAGAACTCTTATCATTGCCCGGAAAGGAGCCAGATAAGGATCAACATCCGACAAACTCCCATAGATTGTATCGCCGGAATACTTATAGGTAATCAGATGATCTCCGTCCATATCTTTAAAAATAAAATGACCATTCCCTGTATCACTTTCCAGTATACTCTTCCCCCACACTAAAGTATCAACATTTTTACCGATATAAGTATCATCCGGATGATTTTTAATAACACCCTCTTTGGAAAGTATAAAGGGAAACCCTCCATACTTATCTACCTTAAATTTTTTAATAGCAAGCTGGAGATCATAGTTCCTGGCTGCAATCATTAATTCCTCGGGAGTGACTCCAATCTGAACAATTCCGTCTTTTTCCCTCCCTGCAACACCTATATACTGAAACAAAACATTATCCGCGCCCCTTGGCTGGGGTTCCTGGGCAAGTTCAAAACCAGGATCGGTCAGGGCATTTATAAACGGAAGAGTCTGCTCTGATGTATTAAAATCAAACCCGTAGAATGCCGGAATATTCCCCCATCGGAGAACACCATTTTCGTCTGTTACATGTATTTCATTTATTCCGATACTATCTGCCAGTTTCTGAAAATTCTCAGAACTTCTAACAAAATCATCGCTCTCTACTATCTCCCGTACAGATCGTGTAATCCTTAGATAATTCTGATTCATACTGGCCTTAAGGAGCTCAACGGAAATTTCAGAAACTGCTGCTTCCTGCATAAAAACAGATAAGGCAACATCTGATTTTTCTTCCATTATATCAATTAATATTGCCCTGTAGGATCTCATGGTAAATAGAAAAAGTGAGGCAAAGGCAATAATTATAATTATGAATACCGGAATAGAAAATTTCAACTTCAATCCTAATCTCATAGGGGACTCCTCTGATCCTAAGGCAATAGAATCATAAAAATATCTTAAATCTCCAATTTTTAAGATTATCCCATATTAATTCTTCTTGCAATAGAGAGAGATCGGTACTATCCTATCTTTATATTTTTTAGAGCAAAATTGAGGGATAATTATGAAAAAAATAGTTGTACTAAGTCTTTTTATAATTTTAATAAGTGCCGGTTCGCTTTTTGCATTGGAAAGTTCCACATATTTTAATCTGGCAGGTGCATATTATTTTGATGACAACAAGGGATATACCATAAACAGTGGATTAGCCCCTGTATCTTACCTACCAGTTCCAATACCTGGAACATCCTCACTACCGGCAGGAGATGAGGGAAGATCTCTGGGAAACGGATGGGGAGGAGCCGAGGTAAAGGCATCGATAATTCACAAAATGAAAGTCCCTTTTATGCAGGGAGAAGATAGTATGACTGAAGGAAACAATGTTCTTTTTCAGATGAAAGGTGAGTTCTCACCGGTTTCAATAAATGCTGCAGCTTCTGCGACAATTACTCCCATTGCTTTTCTAAACTTCCAGCTGGGAACCAGCATAGGTACAGGGTGGAATTTTTTTGGACTTTTTAATGGATTGGGACTAAACACAAACGGGACAGGTATTCCCGAAGAGACACCACTCCCTGGGATCGTATCTAAATCATGGATTTCGGGCACCTTCCAGTTTGATCTGGGAGCAGTAATTCCCGGAGAATGGACTCATATAATTATGGCTGTCACTGCAAAAATGGACTACAAATACTTTTCAGGAGCCAAGAAAGGTGGAGCCTGGCAATTTGAAGCTGATGCAGGTGAAAATTTCAATGGGTTTAGTTACCTGGGATCCTATGTGCTTGGTTACAAATTACCTTTTATGGTAAATACCGTAGCTTTCCTCGTAGAAACTTCCCAAATGCTGGGAACAAATGCTAAGATATCCACTTCTGACCTGGTAGACTGGGGTTCTGGTTTCGTACAGGTAACATTCGGTCCTCTTGCAAATATTCAACTTTCAAAAAACAGCAGCCTACTTGTACTACTTCAGTTCAGAACAGAGAAAGAGTTCTCCGAAACAACAATTTTTAACAATTATTTCAGAAACAGGGAACAGACAGGAACATATATAGATTTCAGACGTATAGCAGTCTCTTATACCAGAAAATTTTAGGATTCATGGTAGATATAAAAACCTTAGAGGTAAATTCAGCGGAATCTCTGGGGTCACTGCTGGATCTACTAAAAAAACGGGGAGCTATATTCCCATGGGAAGCTGCATTTGCTTTAAAAATAAAAACAACCGAAGCATTGGAACTTTTGTCTCAACTGGAAAAGCAGAGAAAAGCAGAAAAGTTTACAGTTGAGAGCCGGAACAAGGAATGTACGGGGATGGGATGTGTTGGTTGTGACTGCACCAATACCTATATAAAAAAGGAGATAAAATACAGGGGAATTCAACCCTGAACGAAAACCTTAAATCAATAAATCTTTTGCAATCCGCTTCAATAGGATGTATAGTAATAGCTATAAACTTCCGGAGGTTTATTTTATGAAAAAACTTGTTTTGGTACTCTTTATATTTCCTTTAATATTCCAGATCTCTTTTGGACAATCAAAGGTGGCAGTTCTGGATGCATCCCTGGGTGGTGGTGTTCATCCCAATGCAGCGGCAATTGTTGCAGATACAATAAATGAACAGTTTGTCAAATCACCTGATTTTATTGCCATTGACAGGGCATATATCAGCAGCATTCAGGAAGAAAAAAAGTTTCAGCTTTCCGGTGATGTAAATACTGATGACATTAAAGAACTCGGAATTACATTTGGTGCTGAGTTTCTGTGTATTGCCAATGTAAGTCAACTGGGAAGTACCTATACAGTTTCAGCAAGGCTGATTGAGGTCGAAACCGCCCAGGTAGTATCCCAGGAATCTGCCCGAATGCAGGGACAGATTGATGTACTTTTCAACATCGCAGAGGAAGTAGGTTCAAAACTGATAGGGAGGGATATTGATCAATCATCTCCAGATCAGACAACAACTCAGGAAAAGCCTGTGGAACCTGAACCAACAACAGTTTTACAAAAACAACAATCCAAATCAAAAACCTTTTCCAGAACTACTGTATCCTATATGATGCCATCCTATCTTGGATCCGGCTATGACTATCTGGAATCTATACTTATAAATTATATGAATTCCAGTGGTTACGATTCATGGACAATGGGTCTGGATATTCACTCATTGTTAAGTATTGGTCAGTTTTATTATATTTCCCTGAGTGGTTCATTTGGAGCTGAATACATAACATCCTACATATCAGATGGATATTTTCAATATGACACCGATTACATGAGTTTTAGTAATATTGATTTTAGAATCAGTGTTGGTGGGCTTTACCCCATTGGTGGGTTTATTCAGTTTTATGGCGGTCTGGGTCTGGGATATCAATATGTGGTTATTTCTGATGAAGCATGGAATATATCAACATTCAACGAATCTGAGTACGGTTCTTTCGTCTATGGTTTGGAACTAGGTGGAGATCTAAAATTAGGTAATATTGTTATTTCA
>JAJRQE010000311.1 GCA_024280415.1 Spirochaetota bacterium
GAAGAGACCCTGGGAACCTATTTCTTTTATCTGGATGATTTAAGAGCAGTTACTGATCTTTTTTCTGAACAGAATCGTGATATTGATGATATGATGGATAACTGGTAGGACTCAATATGATATTTTAGTTTAAAAACCCTCTGGTTCAGAGGGTTTTTTTGTTTATCCTTAGAGTGTCCGCTCTGTAGAGAGGAGAAGTAATGAAGTATATAAATTCTTTTGGAGTATTGGTTTTTCTATTACTTTCTTTTTCAGAGAATATATTTCCCCAGGATATTCTAACCCTCAGTCTTGGAGATCAGTATCGAATTACTGAACGGCAGAATCTTAGGGTTAGGATTAATGGTCGCTACGAAGGATATCTGTACAGGGAATACCGGGGGTATTTACGTCGGGAAGCCGATAATCCCAATCATTATTCCGGTGAATTCTATATTCTTGAAGATATGAAAAGGGAATCACAGCTTATTGCCAAAGCAGTTGATCAGATCTATACCACTGAATTCTATCTTAATCAGGCTGGTTATCTTTCTGTTGATGCTAAATACAAAGTTCCGCTACATCAAAGTTTCCCTGCATTTTCATTTGATCCTGTCAGCTCCGGGGATTCATGGATTGCCTCGGGATATGACCAGGTAAGTGACAGTGATGGTAATTATATACGAATCCCTTTTTTATGCAGTTATATATACCGAGGTAAATCGAATTATCAAAACAGACCGGTAACTGTCATCGATGCTCAGTATGCTCTGCGTTATAAGAAAAGTTCTCTCGATGGTAATATAACGGACATAACAGGTATTCAGGGAAGTCACAAATCTGAAATAATCCTTTTTAATGATGAAAAAGGGGGAATATTTATACGGACTGAGGTAAATCAGGAGATTAAATATATATCAGTAAAGCTTGAATTAACCAAAGGTTTTATCCTTACGTGGTATGATGGTATTTCAGCTTCTGAAATTGCTGTTACCGAGGAGAAAATTACACAGACTTTAGCAGAATCCGAAACAGATGGTATTGAATTGGAGAAAAGGGAAAACGGGTTGATGCTGAAAATGGAAAATATCCATTTTCTTCCGGATAGTCCAGTAATTCTGTCTGAAGAGAAGAATCGTCTGGATGTTATTGCTGAGATGCTGAAGAAGGCAGGGGGGCGCACCTTTCTGGTTGTTGGACATACAGCTGATGTCGGGACAGCAGAGAGCCAGATTGCCCTTTCCCGTGAAAGAGCAAGGACTATTGTCGATGAACTTGTAATAAGAGGAGTGCCGTCCAAGCAGTTTATTTTTCAGGGTGACGGAGGACGTAACCCTATAGCTACAAATAGTACTCCCCGGGGACGAGCTAAAAATCGAAGAGTCGAGATTACAATTCTGGATTAAAAAGCTTGTTAAAGCTTCGTTGGACGATTTGAATAAGTTCAGGTACAGTTATATTTTGACATTCTGCTGCAGTTGAATATGTATAACCAATATGACCGGGATGGTTTTGTTTTCCCCTTACTGCCCTGGGGCTTAGATATGGGCTATCAGTCTCTAAAAAGAGTGAAGTCTGAGGAATCTTTGATGCGACCTCCCTAAGCTTATTGTTTCGTTTATAGGTAATATTCCCTGCAAAAGAGATGCAAAGACCAAGATCAAGTACCTGTGCAGCCATAGTATAATCGGAGGAAAAACAGTGCATTATACCTCCTTTTTCAGGTGGTGTTTTTTTAAGTACTTCCAGTATCTCTTTGTCTGCTTCACGATTATGGATAAAAATCGGTAGATTATACTTATTTGCAAGAATTATCTGAGTTTCAAATAATTCAATCTGAAGCTTTTTGGTGCCGTAATTCCAATGCCAGTCAAGACCTATTTCACCGATTCCTGATATTTTCCCTTTAGAATCAGTTGAATAATTTAAACCAAGAATTGATTTTTCAAGAGAATCCGTCAGATTCTCAATAGAATTGTTTTCAACTTCCGATGGATAATTACCGGCTGTAAATATAATCTTGTCAAAGGATGAAAGCAGATCAATTCGATCTGTTATATCTGCTGTTTTTGTTCCGACATCTACCATAAAATCCATTCCATGTCTGAATGCCTCCAGAACAGCATCTTTTGCATCTATTCCGTTTTTTTCCATAATAAGTCCATGAAAATGGGTATCTATCATTCCCTTATGCAGATTGAAATCCAATAGTTCCTCCTATTATTTTTCTTCAAAGTTGTGTTGACCAAGCAATAAATCAACTATATTATAGTAACACAATTCGCCGGAGTGGTGGAATTGGTAGACACAGGGGACTTAAAATCCCCCGGCCTTAACAGCTGTACCGGTTCAAGTCCGGTCTCCGGTAGAAATTATAAAAGGTAAATACTTATATTGTAAGTATTTACCTTTTTTATCTAAAAAATGATTGACAATAAAATTAATTGATTTTATCCCTTACAGACCCATTGCTATATGGGCTGGTTAGAAAGCCTTGCTGTAAGATCTGTTACCTTCTCTATTAACCTGTCAGCTTCTTTTTGGTGAATGGAATCGAAGGGTAGCAATGGTTTTCGCACATTAGGACTTGAGTAGATGTTCTGCCTCCAGAGGAGCCTCTTGAAAAAATGAATGGAAATATCAAGATGCTGATTGGAAAAAGCCAGTACAGGCAGCAGTTCTTCAAACAGCTCTATTGCGTCTGTTACTCTGCTTCTTTCATACAGGCTGTATATTCTACAGTATATTCTATGCATTGCTGTGGGCATAAACGCATGGACACCCCTTTCAAGACCCTCAATCATCTGAGAAACAGCCCAACCCCCAGACAGGTGCAGGGCTCCTTCTGTTTTCTTCAGAATTTCAGTGTATTTAACTCCTGCAGGAATTACCTCAATTTTAAGGCATTTAAATCTGGTTAGATCTGAAAACAGATCAATAATCAGATTAACCGGAATGCCGTACCCTTGGGCATCCCAATCCTGGAGCATTAAAAAGTCCGGTTTCAGCGAATCCATTTCTTTTGCTTCTGCTCTGTATTGGGCATCTGAATGATATGGAATGTTGGCAAGAATCCCATTGCAACCCTCTTTAAGAGCCAGTTCTCCGAGCCTGAGCATTTCATCAATAGTAGAAGCGGAGGTCCCACCTATGACAGTGCATTCTCCTTTACAGGTTTCTACAGTTGAGTGGATAAGAAGCTGTTTTTCTTCTTTCGACAGACTTGTAACTTCAGATGCCATAGCCGGAACCAGAAATCCTGTTACACCTGCCTCTATGGCAGACCTTATATTCTTTTTCAGAGAATCGATGTCTAATTCGTTCTTTTCTGTAAAAGGGGTGTTGAGTACAGTGATAATTCCCCTCAGATCTTTTACCGGATTAAATGTGCTACTCATTTTTTTCTATCCTAAACCAGTCAATTATCCTGTCAAACCAAAAAGATTACTTAAAAAATAAACATAAAAGAGCAGGAGGATACCACCTTCAAGGCTGTTTATTTTATTATCAATAATAACAAAGATAAAAATAAAAACAGCGGCAATCAGTACTGGTAGTGAGAATGCCAGAATGCTTGAAGGGATTACAAGGCTTCCAAAAATAGAAGGTATTCCCATTACAACCAACCCATTAAAGATATTTGAACCAATTATATTACCAACAGCCAGATCGGGGTTTCCTTTTCTTGCAGCGGCTATTGTTACAAGAACTTCAGGAAGGGATGTCCCCAGGGCAATAGCCGAAAGAGCAATTATCTCACTTCCAATTCCAAAAAAAGAAGATATAAAAATTACTGAATCAACTGAATACTTTGCTCCGAAGAAGATACCCATGGGGCTTAAGACAAGTAAGGTTATCTCTTTTACGGATGGTTTTTGTTTTTTAGCTGAATTTATATCCTTTTTAGTTCCATTTTTCAAATTATAAAAAATATATATTAAAAAAGCTGTAATTGTAAGAATTCCCTCTAGTCTGGAGAACGATCCATCCAGAATCATTAAACCGATCAGTAGGGTTGTTGCAAGTAAAAAGGGAATATCAAATTTCAGAATATCATGTTTTATGGTAAATTCTTTCCCTATTACCGCCGCTATTCCGAGAACAAGGAAAATATTTGTAATATTTGAACCAAGCACGTTCCCAATGACAATCTCCGAAGCTCCCTCTGTTACTGCGGCAATTGATGAACCAAGTTCCGGAAGACTTGTTCCTATACCAACAATTAAAACGCCTGTGATAAATGGGGACAAGCCGGCCTTCAAGCCAATAGACTCTGCAGCTCCCACAAAGAAATCGGATGATTTTATAAGCAGAGCCAGGCTGGCAATAAAAATAGCAATCCATAAATAGATAGACATAATATTATCCTGAAAGAAATAAGGGATGTTAAGTTATTACAATAATATGTTTTAAGAGTCAATGGAATTTTATACAAGGTTGATAAGCCGGGTATGTTACGAGTATAATGATTTTCAATTTCAGTGACACAATTTTCACTGCAGGGAGTGTTTGGTGGAAGAATTACTAAGATCAACATTGGAGGGTTTTCCCCTTATTGTACTTGTGGCAATAGCTGCCTTCACATTATATACCCTAAGTAAGGGTGCTGACATCCTTGTAGATGAAGCTGTTGCTTTATCTGTAAAATGGGGTGTTCCTAAAATGATAATAGGAGCAACAATAGTCAGCCTTGGTACAACCCTGCCGGAAGCTGCTGTATCTGTAGGTGCCGCTCTTCAGGGGAATCCTGATCTCGCACTGGGAAATGCTGTAGGGTCTATTATATGCGATACAGCTCTAATTATAGGCCTCGCTTCATTTATAGCACCACTGCAACTGGATAAATCACTTACCAATAAGCAGGGATGGCTTCAGTTCGGAGCAGGTCTATTATTAATTGCTGTTTCTATTCCATGGTTATCCATGGATATAGGTTTTTCCCAGGATGGAAATATTAGTCAGTTTATTGGTTTTGGATTCGTTCTGCTACTTATTGTCTATATGGTTACTTCCATGAAAAGTGTAAAAAAAATTGATGGTTTAGGAGAGATGGTTGATGATATTATCGAAGATGAAAAATCTTCTTCTTCTCTTATCGTCATGCTAAAATTAGTTTTAGGTATCTCTATTATAATAATTTCATCAAAAATTTTAATTCCAACTGTCGAATTAGGTGCTTTTAGAGTTGGTATCCCTCAAAGTGTTATAGCTGCTACTCTTGTAGCATTTGGTACATCCCTTCCTGAACTGGTTACTGCCATAGCAGCAGCAAGGAAGGGGCATGGAGAGCTGGCCATAGGAAATATAATTGGTGCAGATATATTAAATGTTCTTTTTGTTGTGGGAGTTTCTGCCTCTGTAACCCGAAGCGGCCTTGTTGTTCCTTCTTCATTTTTTACTTTTCAGTTTCCTGTTATGATAATTGCATTGCTTGTTTTTAGAGCTACTACACTATTTGCTAAAAGGGCAATTACACGCAAGCATGGAGCAGTGCTTTTTGGGATATATGTTATTTATATTGTAGTAAGTTTTGCATAATAAATTAAACAAATAATGAGCTGTGAGATCCAATATCAACAAGTTTTAATAAATTTTGATTGTACTGATATATTAAAAGAACATCGGTTTTAAGATGACACTCCCTGTAATTTGAGTAATTCCCTGCTAATTGATGATCTCTATATTTTGTTTCAAGTTCATAACCGTTTAATAATTTAAAGACAACATCAATAAATGCTTCTTCCTGTCTGTCTGAAAGCTTAAGTTTTTGGTGGCGTTCTTTTTAAGAGACCTGATAAATATACCCAATTTACGAAAGATTTTCCATAAATACTTCCTTCAAGATTATTCTTGTTATTCAACTTTGTCAAGTTCATGTCAGATATTGTAAACATGCTCTTTTCTA
>JAJRQE010000312.1 GCA_024280415.1 Spirochaetota bacterium
TATTATTTTCCTTGAGAAGCTTTGCGTTCTCTTCTTTAATGACCGATAATATCGTTTGCTTCTCTTGAAGTACTGCCATATTAGAAGTATAGCAGATACTTTTTAGCCTGTCCAGTACTATGGGGAATTCGAAGGCTTACTCTGGAAAATTATTATCTTTAAGTGCAGCCTGAAATAGTTCTTCTGCCAGAGCGTCGTCTTCCCTATCATGGATAGACCATTTAACTATACTTCGATCCCATATATCTATGATTACATAAGCATATTTGAAGAGGCCTCTGACAGTTGTTGTCAACCATGTAATATCCCAGTTAGTCCGATATCGGACTAACTGGGATAATCCCGACATTAAAGTTATTCCGATTTATACCCGTAAACATTTGAACCATAACCAATTAGCTCTAATAATATCGGAATAACTATTGCCAGATTAAAGACTGTTCTCTTACTCTACTCTTGAGATCCACAAATTCAAGAAGGAGACGAGAACATGAATACTAAACCTATTACAGAAGGGATTGCAGTAATACTTGATTTTGGCCGGAATTACAGATCCAAAGAGACTATTGGCTATTATGAAATGGCATGCACTAAAATCCAAAATCACTACGAGAGTATTGGGCAACTGTATTTCAATGCAGATACTCACCAAGAAATTTACAATCAAACATGCAGTCTAATCAGTAGCAATTCAGCACCGTGCTACGTAAAAGATGAACTTATTCTACGAGTTTTGGAGATGTTGAGAGACTACAACGAAGGACACCCTTTTCAAGACAGATATTATAGTAAAAGCAGATATAAATATCAGCTTCAGCCATATTATCAGCACCTTTCCGAAGACTTCAAAGCAAGCCTTTCAGTTTCTAAAAACACCCTTGCGTCATTGTATTCCATTGCAAGGGATTTCTTTTACTACCTTCAGCAGTTTGAAATGACTGACTTGAATAATATCTGCCATGAAACCATTTATACATTCATGAAGGAGGAATTTCAAAGCCATCAAGGCTGCATGGCTAATGTCACATACGTTTTGAGACAAATATGCAAGTTTCTCCATCAACGCGGATTCCTGTATGTGCCGACAGAGATAATACCATTCAAACTTCCACCATCAAGAACAAAAGTATATCCAGCTTTTAAGACAGAGGATATGAAAAGTATTCTTTCCAAACCCGATACAGAAACAGTTGTAGGGAAAAGAGACTATGCAGTACTGATTCTTGCATCTGTTACAGGTATGCGTGCCATCGACATTGCAAACCTTAAACTTTCAGATATTCAATGGATGGAAATGTCCATTCATTTTGTTCAGCACAAGACTGGTAATGGTTTAACCCTTCCTCTCGATTCACGAGCGGCACTTGCGATTTCTGATTACATATTGCATGGCCGACCTGATTCTGAGTGCCACAATGTTTTTCTTACAGAAGCAAAGCCATACAAAAGACTCAGCGATAAATCCAGTATTGCAAACATCCTCAACAAATATATAAAACTATCAGGTATTTTAAAAGTTCCTTATGATGGAAAATCTTTTCATGCCTTCCGAAGAAGCATGGGAATCTGGTTGCTGGAAACTTCAACTTCACCGGAACTTATTTCCCAGATCCTTGGTCATCAGTCTAAAGATGTTCTTAAACGGTATCTTCCTCTTACACCATCCAAGCTCAGTATTTGCGCACTTAGCTTTGAAAACATTCCGGTGCAATCGGAGGTGTACAGATGAAATATCTATTCAAAAGCTTTTTAGCTGACGATATTGAATCCTATCTTGATTTGAGGCAATCCCTCGGGAACGAGAGAGCTACTTTTGCCCGTAGGTTACATTCTTTCGATGCATTTTGTATAGAACAGTATCCCGACTCAAAAATACTTACAAAAGAAATCGCCGAGTCTTGGTGTACCTTACGCAATGATGAGAAAAGTACTACATTATTGCATAGGATAACTGTACTCAGAGGATTTGCGAAATATTTATGCCGTATTGAAAAACCATCTTATGTTCTTCCCGCTAGTTATTCTTGCAGACGTCAACCATTCGTTCCATATTTGTATGGGATCTCAGAGTTAAAAAAGTTCTTTTATGGTGCTGATAATCTGCCTCCACATCCTTTGTCACCACTTAGAGAATATATAACACCAGTGCTGTTTCGGATTCTGTATTGCTGTGGGTTACGTCCTCAGGAAGTACGGTGGCTAAAACAACAGCATGTCAATCTCAATGAAGGAACACTATTTATTGAGGCTTCCAAGCAAAACAAGGATCGTGTTGTTGCTATGTCTTCAGAGTTGACTGATTTATGCAGAAAGTATGACAACATAATGCAGATAAAACTTCCTGAACGTAAGTATTTTTTTCAAAACCCTAATGGAAGTTCATATACTGCTACCTGGATTCAGAACCAATTCTTCAGATGCTGGAGAACAGCAGGAGTCTCATTCGGTGCAAACCACAGACCCAGAGTTTACGACTGGCGTCACAACTATGCCACAAATGTAATTACAAAATGGATGAAGGAAAACAGAGATGTCTCGGTACTTTTGCCATATCTTAGCATATATATGGGACATGCTTCGTTAGAATACACAGCTTACTATATTCATCTTGTTCCTGAACACCTTCGTTCTTCAGACATCACAGATTGGAATTGCAATCTGGAGGTGCCAGACTATGAAGATTAAAAACAAACGACTCTTCGAGCTGTTGAAGGAGTATCTGACCGTTTACCTGCCATTCCAACGAATCGTCAGCCCTCTTACTGTTAAGTCGTACAAGGAGACTTTGAATCTGTATATGGACTTTCTTTGCTTTTATGAAAAATTGCAGTTAAAAGATATTTCCTTCTCAGATATCAACGTGAAAACCATCGAAGCATTTTTAGAATGGCTGGGGGCAAACAGGGACTGTGGAGTGTCTACTCAGAATCATCATCTCTCTGTAATCCGGGCCTTCCTGAAGTATGTAGGGGAGAAGGATCCTGTATTCAATGATTACTACCTTTCATCTAGGCAGGTGCCACGACGGAAAGTGGAAAAGCAATTAACGGTGAAACATTTCAGTGAAGACGTTCTCAATGCGCTACTCAGCCAACCCAATCCAAGAATCCGAAACCAGCATCGTGATTTGTTTTTCATGATCCTGCTGTATGACACAGGCTCACGCGATAGCGAAATTCTAAACCTTAGACCAAAGGACGTTATTACAGACTCCAGTTCCCCATACATAATTGTCCTCGGCAAAGGCAAGAAAGTTCGGATGGTTCCAATCATGAAGGAAACAGTAAAGCATTACAAAAGCTACATTAGTCGCTTCCATAAAGAACACGGGGACAACATCCCATTGTTCTACACAATCATTCATGGAATTAAACAACAAATGTCCGACGACAATGTGGCACGATTCATTAATAAGTATGCGGAGATGAGCAGGAAAACTTGTCCTGCAGTCCCATTAAAGGTAACACCCCATATGTTCCGACACAGTCGTGCTCTAAACCTTTATAGAAAAGGCGTCCCTTTACCACTTATTGCAGAATGGCTGGGTCACTCAAACCTTGAGACAACCTTAATCTATGCTTACGCAGACACAGAAATGAAAAGAGTTGCAATTGAAAAGGCAACAGATGCTAATCATCCACTTCGTAAAGCAAAAGGGTTCGATGAAGCAATCTTTGACGCAGAGACACTTAAGCGTCTCTGTGGGCTTTGTTGATTAAATAAGTTATTCCGATATTATTAGAGCTAATTGGTTATGGTTCAAATGTTTACGGGTGTAAATCGGAATAACTTTAATGTCGGGATTATCCCAGCACCAAACCTGATTAGGCCCTGTAGCAACTCTTTCGGGAGGTGCATTATGACTTGTACCTGGGCGAGTATTCCCTCTGTGATGAATGAGTCCGCTTTCCCTCAAAACACGATAGAATGAGCTTGTACTAGCAATATAAACGCCTTTATCAAGAAGAGAGGCATGTATTTTATAAGGATTACAATCCGTGTATTCTTCATTACAACTTATATTGATAATCTCCTCCCTTTCCTTTTCTGTTAGTTTACGAGGTACCATTTTGGAAGCACCTTTTCGTTGGTCGAAATACTGACCTTTTCTCCATCGTTCAAAGGTACTGACTGAGATCTCCAGGGCTTCACAAGCTTTCCATATTCGGGCACCATCACGATTAGCTTCCTGGATTAATTCTACAGCCAGTTTCCGCATATCCACCGGGATTAATCGTCCTCGTCGTCCCCCCAAAGAGCCTCGGCTTTTTTTTTAAGAGTGTAGAGAGCTGCCATTTCAGCAAGAGCTTTTTCTTTTTTTGCAAGTTCTTTTTTTAGCTGTTTATTTGCCAGAATCAGTTTCTTTTTTTCTTGTTTTTCATCATGATTTTTGTTTTCGACCATATCCCGTAGCTCCTGTTCATATTGTGTTATATGTTCAGTGTGCAGTCCTTTTTCACGAAGCCATTTCCCTTTACTATTTTCTGGTATGGATCTTGCTTCTATAACCAGATTTAATTTCTCTCGAGGTGAACGCCCAGCACTGCCCACTGTTTCTCTATTTTCCAGTGTACCTTCTTTTGCTTTGCTTAGCCAGTTCCTGAGGGTCTGGTCTGATACTCCTGCTTCCTGTGCTACCTCTCTAATTGATCTATTTAAGGGTGGAAGAACTTTTTTTAATTGTGTCTCTTTAAATCCTAAACTGTACCTCATAGTTGAATGCCTCTATAAATTTTGATGCTTCAACTATCTTGACACATAGGGACCACCCTGCATGCGGGTCCGCACAGGGGCGGTTCATTTCATGAAGCAAACGAACCTTTGATTTGATCAATAACCTTGGGCTTTACACCACAAATCTTTGATATTAATCAATCCTTGCTTTACTAGCCATTCATTGGACATACCTGCGTTTGTTGCAAAGGTCTTCGA
>JAJRQE010000313.1 GCA_024280415.1 Spirochaetota bacterium
CTCAGTAAACAGAACTGATATAATCGTCGAAGCAATAAAATCTTATATACAGGCACAAAATGAGGATCTGTTTTATAGCCAGTTTGATACGTCCTGTAAAGAAGCAAAGGCTATAATAAATGGTAGAATGGAAGAAAATTCATTAAGCGGGTTAATAAATGAACTTGAAGCTGATTCCAACTCCTGAATTTTCACGATCGATAAAAAAATTATATAAAAAATATCACTTGATTTTAAAAGATTTGAAAATTTTAGAAAAAGAACTAATTTCTAATCCCAAAAGTGGTATTGAACTTGGAAATAACAGTTATAAAATAAGAATACCTAATTCTTCAATTTCTACAGGGGAAAGAGCTGGGTTTCGGGTAGTTTATTATTATAGAGATCAAAATGATACTATTTATTTACTTGCTATCTATTCAAAAACAGATATAGCAAATATTAGTGACAGGAAACTTGCAGATATATTAGGTAAAAATGGATTGCGGTAGATTGGGATTAGGGGAATTGCTCCGTCCCTATAATTTTTACGGGCTACTTTAAAATGACAAAACATACTGGTATAATATAAATATGGTGGAAAAAACAGCCCGGATATTAGTGATAGAAGATGAGCCTACTATTATTGAATTCCTCCGTACGGGATTGACATATGAAGGATATACTGTCCTTATTGCTTCTGAAGGAAGGGAGGGGCTTTTACGTGCACAGAGGAATGAAGCCGATCTTATAATACTCGACTTGATGCTCCCGGATATTGACGGAAACAAAGTATGCAGGAAACTCCGATTAGAGGGGAATAAAATTCCCATCATAATGCTGACTGCTAAAACGGATATTCATGACAAGGTTACCGGTCTTGATAATGGAGCGGATGACTATATTACAAAGCCTTTCAGCTTTGAGGAACTCATTGCCCGAATCCGGGCACTGCTTCGGCGTACAGGGCATGTATCCGAAACAATTTTGCTGGAGGCAGCGGATATTATCCTTAATACGGAGAGTATGGAGGTAACAAAATCGGGGAATCCTGTTCATCTTACTCCGAAAGAGTTTTCTCTTCTTGAACTTTTTATGCGTCATCCTAAGAGGGTTTTTACACGTGAAACTCTGTTAAACAGGATCTTCGGATATGATTTTATTGGAGATACCAATACTGTTGATGTTCACATAAGTCATCTGCGGGATAAAATCCGGGACAAACCGCCTAAACTTATCCGAACTGTTTACGGAAGTGGTTACGCACTTCATTGTGAGCAGGGTAAATGAAAGAGATGTACTTTCCCCTGCGGTATCGTCTCTCTTTGTTTCATCTGCTGTTACTTATTATACTGCTTTCGGTCTTCAGTTATGCAATTTTTTTTGGTACAAAGAATTATCTCATACAGAATACTGCGGTCAGCCTGAGGGCACAGGCCAAGCCTGTTATTGAAAAATGGCTGCATTCGGGCAGCGGCGACACTGATTATTTAAAAAGCAATGGCCGTTTCCTAATTGAGAATTTAGGGTCCAGAGATACTTCCGTGATGATTCTGAATGCATCCGGTAAACCAATGAAACCAGACGGGGATTTCGTACTTTCAGAGGCAGCCTATTACAGGCAGAGTCTTTCAGGCGATAATGAAGTACGTTATATTACGGAAAAAAACGGATCACCATCTCTTGTTGTTTTAATTCCTCTGAGAAAGGTATCTGATCCTTCAGAGGTCATGGGTGTTGTGCGTTTGAGTACACCCCTTGCTCCGCTGGAAAGAATTCTTGCAAGGCAGAAACTAATACTTATGGCAGGTATTATCCTGACCGTTTTTGCGGGCGCTCTCATAGGGTTCTGGATCACGACAGTTTCCTTAAAGGAATTGAGCACCATGGTTCAAACGTGCAATGATATAGCCGGAGGAAATCTTACGAGGCGAATAAATCTGCCCCGGGACAATGATGAAATAGGACAGCTGGCAAAGGCTTTTGACAACATGATTACCAGAATTGAAAATCTTTTTACCGCACAGTCCCGTTTTGTAGCAAATGCCGCACATGAGCTCAGAACCCCCATGGCAGCACTTCAGGGTTCACTGGAAGTTTTAATGAGAGGCGCTCAGGATGACAGGGATTCTTTCCTGCGCCTTACACGTGGAATGTACAGAGAAATAACAAGGCTTTCCCGAATGAGTGAACAGCTTCTTGATTTGACGAAGATTGAAACTTCAGACGTTCTGCATAAAACGACAATTGATGTTAAAAAGTTTATTGCTGAGTTTGTCCAGTATTCCCAGGTTATTGCGGAGGAAAGAACACTTGTTTGTGACGGTGAATCAGGCCTCCATATAACCGTTGATAGTGATGTTCTCAAACAGGTATTGTTCAACCTTACTGATAATGCAATTCAACATACGGAAAGCAGCGGAACAATACAATTCAGCTGGAAATTGACCGGGATGGATATAAATATACGTGTTTCTGATGATGGATGTGGTATTGACCCTGCTTCCCTTCCTCATATATTTGATCCTTTTTTCAGGGGAGATTCTTCACGATCCAGAGTCCGCGGCGGTACCGGGCTGGGTCTTACAATAGTAAAAAAACTTGTAGAATTGAATGGCGGACGGATATCCGCTGACAGTATTTCCAGAGAGGGAACTGTCTTTACACTGGTATTTCCGTCAAGTCGGATATAAAAATTCCTTAATCTTAATAAAATCTTAATAACTTCTTTATTTCTTCTTAATCTGCTGTGTATATATTGCAGATACAAGGAGGAAATTAATGCTGAATAAACTTTTTACGGCGGTATTGCCCGGGGCTTTCCTCGGCTGTTCTGCAGCAGGGCC
>JAJRQE010000314.1 GCA_024280415.1 Spirochaetota bacterium
AGAAAGGTAGCCCCCTGGGAAGTTACTCCTGCAGCAGTTCGCTCTTTTCCAAAACTATTTCGAATAATTTCTTCATTCCCAAGTCCGTTCTGCAGGGTGAGTGCAATGGTAGCGGGTTTTGCAAGTTTTACAAACTGGTTTGCCACTGCTTCGGTAACTGTAGATTTAACAAAAATTATCATAATATCAGAATCTTTTACATCCAGTGGATTACTCGTGGCAAGAGGATGGGCAACCAATACTTCGCCAGTTGCAGATTCCTCGATAATAAGCCCATTCGAGTTGATCATATCAACATGTGCCTGATTAATATCGTACAGAACAACATTATTTCCGGACAAAGAGAGTTTCCCTCCATACAGAGAACCCATTGCGCCTGCTCCAATTATTGATATCTTCAATTTTTACCGCCTTTCTTTCTTATTTCTCTATAACCGGGAACACCATAGGCACTCTCAGCATTTTTGGCCGCATTTACAATTGCTTCTGCCATAACCTCTGCTGCAATGGCTCCTGCAATAGTGGGATCACTCTTCACTCCGCCTGTCGCCATACAAAATATAGTATCACCATCATACATTGTATGGATTGGATTAATTGCTCTTGCAAAACCATCATGTGCCATCATTGCAATTTTTCTAGTCTCCGACTTGGTAAAATCAGCATTGACAGCTATACAGCCAATTGTTGTATTTCCGGAAAAAGCATTACTCTCTGATACCTCTGAAGAGGATAGAATAGACATTGTGTCTGCAAGATCCTTTTTCTCATCATCCAGAGTTCCTGCAATAATTCTTCCTGTAAAGGGATCTATTACATCACCAAATGCATTGACAGCCACAATTGCGCCAACAATCAGTTCCCCGACCTGCCTGCTTGCGGTTCCGATACCGCCTTTCATAAAATATTCAGGACCTTTGATCTTGCCGACTGAAGCACCTGTTCCGGCACCAATATTCCCCTGATCAGTATTTTCTTTTCCTGCATTCTGGCAGGCAAGATACCCCATGGCCTTATCCGGACGGATTTTAGGATCTCCTACAAAAAAATCGAAAAGGACAGCACCTGGTACTATCGGGACTATACCGACACCTACATCAAAGCCAATCCCCTCCTCCTCCAGAAACTGCATTACACCTGCAGCACCATCAAGCCCATAGGCACTTCCCCCCCCCAGATATACCCCATGAGCCTTAGTAACCAGATTTACAGGATCCAGACTTTCAAGTTCCCTTGTACCGGGTCCCCCACCTCGTACATCAACTCCTGTTACAGCCCCTTCCCTGCATATTATTACTGTACATCCTGTAGCCGAGTCTCTATTTTGAGCATGACCCACCTCTATACCGGGTACATCAGTTATAGAATTCTTCATTATATCTCCACTTTTATATATTAGGCTCTTGCAAAATGTTAATTTTACAAGATGCCTTTGATAGTGTCATATTAACATGTGAATATATATATTTGCAAATGTTGATGTTTTTCGTAGAGCTATATTTATTTATGGGCGGCCGGGCGGGCTATCCGTTCCAATTCCTCCCGATTCTGTTTATCATCCTCACATTTTTATTCCCCCGATACAGAAGAAACAGTCCAGGTATCCATATTAATATTCAATAACGGTGCGGGATTTCCTCTACTATCCCTGCCGCTTGTCTTATATTTGTTGAGAATTGATACTATTAGTGAGGTTCAATAAGGATCTGAAATTGAATTATCTATATTGATCAGAAATGTTGAATAATTTAACTTAGAAAATATGGATACATAGAATTCCAAGTAACTTGAATTTTTTATAGTACTACTTTCTTATGATGTAAATTCTCGAATAGTCCAGTTTATCCATAGGGCTAATAACTCCCAGCTTATTCCGCCTGGCAACATGAGTATAAATCTTATGTAAAGCTTGAATGACCCAAAAGTTCCTGAAAAGTTCTTATATCCACTTTCAATTAAATGAGTAGCAAAACTATGCCGTAGAGTGTGTATACTTGCATTCTTCGGAAAAACGACACCTGGACATTCTTCAAAAAGATCCTCCTCATAGTACTCTCTAATATTTTGAATATGTTCCTTAAGCAAATTCTGCTTTTTTTGAAAGAAGAGTTTACCTGTCTTTATCCCCCTTTCCGGAATGAATAGTTAGAATATTATTTTCAAAATCAATATCTTTTATACGAAGCTGAAGACAATCAGATAGTCTAAGACCTCCCCCATATATGATTTCTGCTATTAATTTGTATGGATATTTAAGATTATTAATAATTCCGAATTGTGACAGCACAAGAGGTAAACGTCTTTTAACTCTGGATTTGGTTACAGAATCCAGATTCAGAATCTGCTTGTCGAGTATATGTTTAAATAGAAACAAAATTGCATTAAATGCTTGCTTCTGAGTTGCTATTGCAACACATTTTTCTACTGCAAGTTAAGTCAGGAATACTTTTACATCCTCCTGATTAACATTCGGGGGTATTTTATAAAGAGTATACTCAATAAATTTATTACCCAAAATATATAAGATTTTTCCGGTTGGAGTGACTTATTCTGAAGCCGTATTTCCTGTTTCATATTGAAAATAACATTTTTCCGGTTCGTATTATCTTTTATTTTACTTTTTGAACCGGATTTATCATTCTTCCTGATAAATGAAAGAAAAATAGTAACAGCCTTCTTCTCTACCTGTTCTACCTGCCAATCAGAATAGTTTGTACTTAGAGTACTAATGAACTTACCTTAAATTTTTCTTCAATAAATAACTTCACCGTCTTCTCATCAACTAACTCCATTATTTAAAACCTCCCTGGTCGTTCATTTCACTCTCTGCTCGGTTATTCTTCCGACCTGAATACACTGCTTCTATATATCAGTATGGGTAAAAGAAAATACTGCTTTTACATTCAACAAGAATTATAATAATATTACACGTTTTTGTGAAAAACATGATAATATACAGGGAATTCAGGTGATATAATATGTTCTATGGTCACTGGGTAAAAAATGTGAACTTTGCAAACAGGAACTGACAAAAAGTAGAAAAAGTTTAATAATTAGGAAAGAACACCCATGGGATGAATTTGACTCTGGAGTCTGTGTTCAGTCAGTGACTTTGAATTTA
>JAJRQE010000021.1 GCA_024280415.1 Spirochaetota bacterium
ACCCATTATTCCTCCTCCTGTAATTTTACCTACATGTAGTATACTATACTTTCCTTATTTTTCCAATTATTGCTGATTTTTCCTGCCTGTGATAGAATAATTATAGTTCAGCATATCCGGAGGTTTGTTATGGAAACATCATCCAGAAAACTCAATATGTTATTCTCCTATAAGGATTATCTCACCTGGAATAATAGTAGTGAAAGGTGGGAACTTATAAACGGTATAGCCTTCGACATGAGTCCTGCACCCTCAAGAAAACACCAGGATCTGTTTGGTATATTATTTGGTGAATTCTATAATTATCTAAAAGATAAAGACTGTACTGTCTATGGAGCACCCTTTGATGTCCGCCTTCCGATAGGGTTTCAAACTGATGATGAAATAGATACAGTTGTTCAGCCGGATATCTCTGTGTTTTGTGATAAAGATAAACTGGATGACAAAGGTGCAATTGGAGCTCCTGATCTAATAATAGAAATTCTATCTCCATCTACAGCTGCAAAGGATTTAAAGGAAAAGTTCTTTCTCTACGAAAGTGTGGGAGTAAAAGAGTACTGGATTGTTGATCCTTCCAATGAAACACTGACTGTTTACATTATGGGTAAAGACAACAAATATCCAAGGGGAGTAGTTTATGCAGGAGAAGACAAGGTAAAAGTAGACATTTTTGAAGATCTGGAAATAAAAATAGAAGATATTTTCAAAGATAAATTAAAAAAATCCTGATTAACTTTTCTTCGTATTCAATATTACAGAATTAATTCTGTTACGTTTTATTGATTCAATAGTAAATTCGCCAAAGGGTGTATTTATATTTTGATTTTTTACGGGGATGCTCCCAAGATACTCTACAAGATAGCCTGCCAGAGTCTGGGCACTTTTACCCGAGGGAAGCTCCAATCCCAGAACATCCTCTATCTCATGGATGGGAGTATCTCCCATAACCCTGTGATTGCCATCTCTTAACAGTGTAATTCTCTCCTTCCTGTGCTGTTCATGCTCATCGTAGAGTTCACCGAAAAGTTCTTCCGTAATATCTTCCATGGTTACAATACCTGAAAGACCTCCATATTCATCCATTATAATCGCAATATTAAGTTTCTGATTTTTTAGAATGTAGAAGAGTTCATTTACCTTCCGGGTACCACTGACATAGAGAGGTTTAAGCATAAGACTATTTATCTCTAATTCCTGTTTACCCTGGTAAAAATTTACCATAAGGGTTTTAGCCAGAACAATACCTATAATCTCCTCCGGATCTTCGTTGTAAACAGGTACTCTTGAAAAACCTTTTTCGGATATCTGCACCAAAGCTTCCTGAACTGAAGTGTTCTTTTCCAGACTGAATACTTCCGTCCTATGAGTCATAATTGCCTGTACCTGGGTATCATTAAATCGAAAAACATTCTTTATCATCCTGGTTTCGTAGGTTTCAACCACCCCCTGACGTTCTGCAATACTGACCATGTGAAGTATATTATCCAGAGAAAGCTTTTTCTTCTCTCCACCTATCATGTGGGTTATAAGGCTGCTTATAAAACCAATCAGTTTAATAACCGGTAGAAGCCCCCAGGAAAGCCACTTTATGGGAAATGCCATAAAAAGAGCAATCTTTTCGTTATGGACTATTGCAATCTGCTTTGGGGTAACCTCGGCAAATATAAGAATAACAAGAGTCAGTAGTGCAGTCGAAAATGCAAGAAAATAACTTCCATACATTTCAATAGTAAGACTGGAAACAATTGCAGAGGCAGAAATATTTACAAGATTGTTCCCGATCAATATAGTCGTAAGAAGAATATCTGTTCGCTTACTTAAATCCCTTACAAGTCTCCCTTTCTTTCCAAAATCTATCCCAAGTTCCTGAACCTGAGATACAGAAAGAGAAGTAAAGGCTGTCTCTGTTGCAGAAAAAACACCCGAAAAAATTAATAGTATCAGCAGCAGAGTAATCTCAAATATCATAGTATCGTTCGCAAATAATTATATCCTGCACTATAATAGAAAGGGGAGTGGAAAACCCGCACATGAAACCAGAAAAAAGGCTTTCCCTCTCTAAATTTACTAATTGTCTGTTATTTTTCGGTAGAGGGTCATCGTCCATACTTTCGTCCAGTATAATGGAAAAGTGTAATTTTTATCAAGATATATAGAAGCGGCTTTTCGTTGTACATAAATTCAGTCTGCTTTAGGCTGGTCGTTCGCAAGCTCACTGCTCGCCCATGCATCCGAGGGCTATTTTGCGCTACTGTACTAGCCATAGAATAGAGAAGAACTATTTTCAAAATAGAAAATGTTATACAGCGCAAAAAGCTTTAAAACTTATTTGCCCTGACAGGTTTTTTTATGTATATTTTCTGGAAATAAACTTTAACTTAAGTATCAGTTTTAACTCACTTTTGAGTTATAGGTACACACAAACAATAACACAGGAGATAACATGTCCAAGAAAAAATTTAAGACCGAAGTGTCTCAGCTGCTTCACCTTATTATCCATTCTCTCTACTCTCATAAGGAGATTTTTTTGAGAGAACTTGTATCCAATGCTTCAGATGCTCTGGATAAGCTAAAATATCTTACCCTGACAGATGATAATTATAAAAAGCTGAAATTTGATCCCCGGATTGATATCAAATTTGAAGATGGTGACAAGAAAAAACTTATAATTACTGATACAGGGATCGGTATGAACGAAGATGATCTTGAAGCCCAGCTGGGAACAATAGCACGTTCAGGAACCAAAAATTTTCTAAATACACTTTCCGGAGATGAAAAAAAGGATGCAAATCTTATTGGCCAGTTTGGAGTGGGATTCTATTCTTCTTTCATGGTTGCCGATAAGGTAGAAGTTCTTTCAAAAAAAGCAGGCGAGGAGAAAGCCTTCCTCTGGATAAGTGACGGTGAAAACTCCTATTCCATTAAAGAAGCAGAAAAGAAGTCTTTCGGCACAACCATAACTCTGTTTCTAAACGATGAGGGAAGTGAATACTCTTCCAGGTGGACTCTGGAGAACCTGATTAAAAAATATTCAGACCACATTGCTTTCCCTATTTTTCTTGAGTATGAAGATACAACCTGGGAAGGAGAGGGTGATGACAGAAAAGAGAAAAAAGAGATAAAGGTTGAACAGGTCAACGCTGCATCTGCACTATGGAAAAAGTCCAAGTCTGATCTTACAGAGGAGGATTACAACGAATTCTACAAGACCATAGGTCATGATAACGAAGAGCCTCTACTCTACATCCATACAAAAGCCGAAGGAACCCTGGAATATACAACCCTTTTCTACATACCAAAAAAGGCTCCCTTCGATATGTATCAGGCAGATTACAAAGCAGGTGTTAAACTTTACGTAAGCAGAATTTTTATTACTGATGATGAAAAAGAGCTCATGCCAACCTACTTAAGGTTTCTTCGGGGAATTATTGATTCCGAAGATCTTCCATTAAATGTAAGCAGAGAGATTCTACAGCAAAACAGGGTTCTTACAAATATTAAAAATGCTTCTGTTAAAAAGGTTCTGTCAGAACTTCAGAAACTCTCGGAGAACAATCAGGAAAAATATATTGAGTTTATTAAAGAGTATAACAGACCTCTCAAGGAGGGTCTCTATTCCGATTTCACCAACAGGGATACCCTGCTGGAACTCATAAGATTCAAGTCTACAGAGGTGGAAGGATATACCAGTCTTGCTGCATACAAGGAGAGGATGAAGGATGACCAGAAGGGAATCTACTACATAACCGGTGAGAATGAAGATACTCTAAGGAATTCTCCCTTGATTGAAGGATATGTAAAAAAGGGAATTGAAGTTCTTATTATGAGTGATGAGATAGATGAAATTGTAATACCAACCATTGGAACCTACAAGGAAACTGAACTTAAATCGGTTAATAAGAGCGGAACAGCAGATGACTTTAAAACTGAGGCAGATGAAGAAACAGAGAAAAAGGTTGAACCCCTTATTAAGAAGATTAAGGATGCTCTGGGAGATAGAGTTAAGGATGTTGTAGTCTCAAAACGACTAAGTGATTCACCTTCATGTATTGTTGCAGATGAGAATGATCCAACTGTTCAGATGCAGCAGATGCTGAAGGCAATGGGGCAGAAAGATGCTCCAGAGGTAGTTCCAATTCTTGAAGTAAATCCAACCCATGAAATTGTGGAAAAACTGGAAAAGGTATCTGACAATGAATTTATTAAAGATATCAGCTTCCTCCTTTTGGAGCAGGCGATGCTCATGGAGGGTGCGGAGCTTAAAAAGCCTGCCGAGTTTGTTAAGAGACTGAACAGAGTTATGACTAAGGCATTATAAAAATCTGAATATCTAAAAAAATTCCCAGGGAGGCTTTTGCGTTGACTATGAAATCGCAAAAGCCTCCTATACTTGACTCAGAACCAGCATTTTCTTAAAGTAGCCTGTGAAATTTAAAATTTTTGACTTTGTTTTTATTGCCATGTTTCTTGGTATAATTGTTTTTATTTCAGTATCCACCTATAGAAAGGGCGGAAAAGCTGAATCTGTCATTATTGAAGCAGAGGGTAAAAGCTACATCTATATGCTTGATACTGACAGGAGAATAGAAGCTCCGGGTCCACTGGGAAATACAATTATTATCATTGAAAACAGGGAAGTATTTATTATAGATTCTCCATGCAGGGACAAACTTGGGATAATAGCCGGCCCAATAAATAAACCGGGTGAATGGAATGCCTGTATGCCTAATAAGATTTTTTTAAGAATTCCGGACAGCACAGATAATGAACTAGACAGCCTGAGTTTCTGACTGAATGACATAGTTTTTTTTTCTAGCCCAGCATATTTTTGTTACAACATCACATATTAGCTACATTGATCACAAATATATAATATTTAGATTATTAAATAATCATTATTGACAATATTCTACAGTTATTCTAATATTTATCCATCTGAGGGAGGGCTATAGTCCTCCCGGGGTGTCTGTTAAAAATCTGATCCATAGGAGAAACTGATGGAAAAGAGAATTGGTGTAATATCTGTAATTGCTGAAAATAAAAGCTCAATCTCTACTCTTAATAATCTTTTCTCACAGCATAGTGAAATAATCCTGGCCAGACAGGGACTTCCACTGCAAAATCACAAAATCCATGTAATAACCCTCATTGTCGAAGGTAATACTGATCAGATAGGCGCATTAACCGGGAAAATAGGGAAATTACCCGGACTACAGGTAAAATCAGTACTTAATCGATACAGGGAGAAAGATAATGGAAGCATCAAAGAAATTTCTTAATGAAGAAAAAATCCGGGAACTTTCAGCGATACAGGAGCCGGGCAAAGAAAGAATAAAAGATATTCTGCAGAAAGCAGACGAACTCAAAGGTTTGTCTTTATCAGAAAGTGCTGAACTACTGGCAATTAAAGATTCGGATTGTCTCCAGGATCTATTGAAAACAGCATCCTATGTTAAAAAAGAGATCTATGGGCAGCGTATGGTTCTCTTTGCACCATTATATACAGGGAATCATTGTAACAATAATTGTCTTTACTGCGGGTTCAGAAGAACCAACACAACCCTGAAACGTGTTTCCCTGACAATGAATGAAATTAAAAGAGAAACTGAATCTCTTTTAAAGGAAGGACATAAACGCCTGCTCCTGCTTTCCGGAGAGTCAGGACATTATCCTCTCAAATACACTATGGATGCCATAGAGGCCATCTACTCTGTGGAAAAAAATGGTGCATCTATTCGAAGAGTAAATGTTGAAATAGCTCCTATGGAAGTCGAAGAGTTCAGGGAGCTGAAGGGTGCAAAGATCGGAACATATACCTGTTTTCAGGAAACCTACGACCCTGTACTGTACAAAAAATATCATACCAGTGGTCCAAAAGCTAATTTTGAATACCGTCTGAATGTCATGCACCGGGCAATGGAGGGAGGTATTGATGATGTAGGAGTCGGAATCCTCTTCGGCCTGGGTGATTATCATTATGAACTGCTTTCACTGATGAGTCATGCAGCTGATCTTGAAGAAAAATTTGGATGCGGCCCCCATACTGTGAGTGTACCCCGACTGGAACCGGCTCCCGGGGCTCCAATAGCAAATAATGTACCTTTTCCTGTTTCGGACAGAGATTTTAAGAAAATAGTTGCAGTTATCCGTGTATCTATGCCCTATACAGGAATAATTCTCTCTACAAGAGAAAAAACCGAACTAAGAAATGAAGTTTTTAAATATGGTGTAAGTCAGGTCTCCGCAGGTTCCAGAACCAATCCCGGAGGATATTCAGGAGGAGGAGAAAATATTCAATTTTCCCTGGGAGATCACCGCTCCCTTGAAGAGGTAATAGGCGGTCTCATTGACGATGGCTATATCCCCTCTTTCTGCACAGGGTGCTACCGAAAGGGGCGTGTTGGGAACGATTTTATGGATCTGGCAAAACCGGGGTTGATTAAACAATTCTGTATGCCAAATGGTCTTGTCTCTTTTGCAGAATATTTGAATGATTACGCATCAGAGGAAACCGGGAACAGAGGATTTTCACTGATTCACTCCATAACAGATTCAGAACCTTCCGACAAGTTGCGAAAAATAATTAATACCTCTGTAGAAAAGATTAACCAGGGACAGAGAGATATCTATATATGACAGATCACTCTCAATCCGTTACATGGATCAGAAATCATACACAAAGGCCGTGTAATTACCCCTATACTATTAGATATGGAGAAATACTATATGCCACTTTCGCTGATTTCAAATGACAAACAAAAAAGATCCGGCATAAGCAGGGCTGAAATTGCTGACCTTTACTATAATTGTCCCACAGATGAATTAATCTCCATTGGTCAGAGAATTACTGTGCAAAACCATGGGAAGTCTATTCTCTTAAGAGGTCTTGTTGAATTTAGTAATTATTGCGACAGAAGCTGCCTCTACTGTGGTATCCGTAAAGAAAATGACTATGTGAAAAGATATCGGCTGGATAAGAATCAAATTCTTGAAATAGTAAAACTGGGATATGAAAGAGGGTTACGAACTTTTGTTCTTCAGGGAGGAGAGGACTCATACTTCTCAACCGATTATCTCTGTGAAATTACCAAAGGGGTAAAAGATTACACAGGAGATTCTGCAGCCCTTACCTTGAGCTGCGGGATTCATTCCCGAAGCCAATACAGGGAGCTTGCAGATGCAGGTGCAGACCGATATCTTATCCGGTTTGAAACAGCTAATCCGGAACTTCATTCCTTTATACGGCAGAATATACCCCTGTCAAAACGTCTGAAAGCTATTGAAACCCTTAAGGAAGAAGGTTTCCAGGTAGGAAGTGGTTTTATGATTGGTTTGCCGAAAGAAACAGATGAAGACAGAATTGACAACATTATGCTTGCAGGAGAACTGGAACTGGGAATGGCAGGGATCGGTCCGTTCATTCCACATCCTGACACACCCCTGGCCGGATCCCTTCAACATCCAATTGAATTATCGGTCAGGGCGACTGCCCTTCTTCGTATGGTTCTGCCTAAAACACATATTCCGGCAACTACCGCAGCTGGAACACTTGACCCTCAGGGTCGGGAAATGATGATACAGGCAGGTGCCAATGTCCTGATGCCGAATATCACCCCAACAGAGGCCAAAAAAAATTACCTCCTCTACCCCGGTAAAATATGCCTTGATGAATCGGGCATCCAATGTATAGGCTGCCTTTCCATAAGGGTTAAACCCCTGGACAGAGAATTATCCTTTGCAAAAGGAGACACTCTTTAATGGATGCAAAGGAAAGTATTTACTGGGGAGAAGAAACAGACAAGGCTCTTAAAAACTTTGGAATTAATACCTTTTCAGAATCAAGATCTCATAAATTCGCTATGCCCAGAGAATTGATAAAGGCTTTTGGAGAGGTAAAACTTGCCGTAATAATGGCAATGCAGGAATACTCATCCGTATACCCTGAAGATTATTATAAAATCCTCACAGCAGTTACAGAGGAAATTATAGAGGGAAAACATGACAGACAATTTCCTCTGGATCTGCGACAGGGAGGGGCTGGAACAAGCCTTCACATGAACATAAACGAAGTCATTGCTATTATGAGTAATAAAAGATACACAGGGAACTGGAAGGGAGCACACCCCCTTGATCATATTGGGCTTTATCAATCAACAAACGATACCTTCCCGACTGCCCTTACCATTATGGTATACCGATACCTCCTGATTCTGGAAGAAGAGGTGATCAGACTTCAGGAAGTATTGGTAGACAAAGAGATGCATTACCAGTCAATTATTATGACAGGCAGAACAGAATTGCAGGATGCACTCCCTATTACACTTGGTCAGGTATTTGCCGCATGGACAGGCCCTGTCGAAAGAGATCGGTGGAGACTTCATAAGCTGAAAGAGCGTCTAAGAAATATTCCACTGGGTGGAACTGCAATCGGCACATGCTACTCTGCACCCCGAAAGTTTGTATTTCTGGCAGAAAAATATCTTAGGACAATTACGGGGCTTCCACTGTGCCGAAGCCAGAACCTCACCGACGCAGTGGCAAACAAAGACAGCCTTGCAGAAACAGCTATGGGGTTCAGACTGGCAGCAGGTAATATTAAAACACTCTCCAATGATCTCCTTCTCTATACATCTTCATTTCTGGGGGAACTTGGACATCCTGATCTGCAGTATGGATCAACAATAATGCCCCTAAAAAGTAATCCTGTTCTTCTTGAATATATAAAAGGCCTTGCTATGGATGTGGAACATGAAGCAGATAAAATTCATAGCTACTCTAACGAGGGACAGCTGCAGCTTAACCCCTTTCTTCCCTTTATGGCCAGGTCATTTCATACCCTTTTTGAATCACTTACAGAGTGCTACAGAACCCTTTCAGACAAGTTTTTCCCTGGAATGCGGGTAAATGACGATAGAATAAAATCAAATCTTATGAATTCTCCATCCTTAATAAACACCCTTAGAGATAAAATAGATTATTCCACATTGAAAGAACTTTTCTCCGTTGTAAACATAAGGAAACCAAAGGATATGGGCGAGTTCAGAGAATTACTTAGAGAAGTTCTGGAAAAACAGGGTAATGGTATGGAAAAACAGTTACAGTCTATTTTTGATCCTGACTCTCTTACAGGTTTCAGCAATATTGGAAAGGATGCTA
>JAJRQE010000022.1 GCA_024280415.1 Spirochaetota bacterium
GCAGAACTATTTTTCAAATAATAATACCGAGCTGGTATACAGTTACCTTATACTGAGTAGTTCTATTAACTGTAAAAGTATTATGATTGTAGACAATTCAGGGAATGAGTTTCTTAATGTTACTGAAATGGCTCTCTTTTCCGATGATCCTTTATTAAATCTGAATTATGAGCAGGTGGAAGCAGTAAATGATGAAAAAGAGATATACTGGAGTTCCGGTGAAGTTACAGCTTCCGGATCAGTAAATTCTATAGAAGAGATCATGATTAATGGAGCTCCTGGTACTACATTTAATGTAGGTGGAAGTGATATGAATTATATCCAGATTAATACAAAGGCTGTAGCTCCTATACGTCAGATTTCAGGTTGGGAACCCGGCAGTAATTCTTCTGAAATTGTTCTTAAAAATAATTTTGTATATACATTTGGTGATCTTGGTATTGAATCAAGTGATTTCTTTATACCTTTAAAAGATTTAAGCGATGCAGATACCTGGGGTTCAGTTGTATCTATAACCGATACTCCATTCTATTGGGGAAGTAATCTAAAGTCCCTGGGTAATCCATTGCCATATGTCCCTGGTGGACTCGACGGCCCAAGGACTTTTGCCTACAAGATGGGAGAACAGTTAAAAGCAAGAATAAGTGCAGGATTTATGATCTGGGGGAAAAATGCTTTATCAACAAAAGCTATAAATGATATTTATAATACAGGGTATGTGGACAAGTACAGCTTCAATGGCACTCTCGACACAAATAAACCTTTTAGACCTGGATTTTACAAAAACAATTCAACCGGTGGCTTTGACAGTACACTAAGCCCCGAAAATGTTGCTGGTGTGGATGATATGGGAATTCTTCAGGGGGCTATGGCAATGTTTCCAGGTGACACTTTCCACAATGTGAAAAATGAGGATATTACCTTTAGTTTGGATAAATACTATGGGATGAATGAAACAAACACTTATGGTCTTGACAGCAGTAGGAAACCCCTTTTTGACCCGGATGGAGAGAATGGTTATGAGAGCATATTAAAACTTACTTCCTCTGATATTGAACGAAGCAGTGTAATAATTCCTGATATTAGCCAGATTCAAGTGGGTGATATCCTTGTAAAAAATTCACAAGATGAAAGCCATGTAGGTATAGTTGTGGGATTTCTTGATGACAAACCGACCGTTCCTACCCCTGCTGATAGCTGGTGGGACAATGTCCTTGTAATATCTTCCAGAGCAGGGTTCCAGATGGCAACTCTTGGTACCTGGGGTAATCCTGACGGTTTGTTCGGTGGGTTCTCTGAGAAGCCGGAAGAGTATGTTATAAGACGGCTTATGAAAAAAACAGGTACACAGACAGAGATGCGGACAGAGGATTGGGAAAGTGTTAAGACTGTTTATCCTGCGTGGTATACTCATTATGGGGAGTATAAGAAGATTGCGGAAAATAATTTTTATTTGGACAGTGCAACTGAAAGCCAGGTATTTACTAAATTTAATAATGAAAACCATTCTTTTTTTCGAAGGTTGCCTCCAACATCTTTACCTTCTAAAAGAATTATAGGGAATTTGTTTAGTCCTATTTCTACTATAGAAAATCCAGACATTATGTGGATTACAAATCTTTCAGGTTGGAGAAATTTTGGACCTGATTTTACTGGAGATTTATACACTATTTCATATCATAGAGCACTAGATTTAATTGATTCTGCTGGAAGAACTTCGATCAATGCTCCTGAAGATGGAATATATTGGATACTTGATAAAACTAACAACTCGCTTCCGGAGTATATAAGAATATCAAATACTGAAATGCTTGTAGTGGATAGCTATGGCAAGGTTTATGGGGATATAGGTGTTCTTGTTACACCTCAGAGAGTTTATTTATTTGCTCATATGGATCGTACAGGTGAGCTGGAATCATTTCCCACATCTTATACAAGTGCTGTGAGTGTGTCTAAGGGTCAGGAAATCGGAATAATGGGAAATAATAGTAATGGAGTCTATAGCAATATGGGAGCTCATATTCATTTTGAAGTTTATGAAAATTTCCCAGATTATTTCCCAGTTGGTTTTTTATATGAGAATGATGTGGATGGTACCTTGGGTAGAATTCAAATGATAAAAAATGCAAATTTTGCTGATAGTAGTGAAGAAGAAAAGGCTATTGTTACAAAGGAGTTTGTTAAGAGAAACCTGCAATGGCAGAGAATTGATCCATTAACAATATTTTCTGATAATATAGTTGATCCCAAGCCAAATTATACATACGATTATTATCCTGAAATACAGAACAAGCTTACAGATACAACAATAATGGGAGTGGATAATATAGTTATTGATAAAGATATACAACGTATGTTCAGTGACTGGTCAGGATTGACAACCTGGGAAGGAGATAGATTTTGAAAGATAAATTGATATTTATAGGATTATTATTGTTTTTATTAATACAAATAAATGGTTTTTCAGAAATACCTGTTATAGATATAGAAATTGAAATTATTGATTTTGAGAAACAAAATTATCCTACATATTTCGGTACATGGCAGATAGAAAACAAGATGTTCTTTAGTAGTCCAGATTATGCACATGTTTTGAATTTGGAAACTGGAGAATGGCGTAAGTTTGATAAAGAGAAGGAAATTTGGAGAATTGTCGGGGAGTATGGGGAGGATCTTTTTATTATTAGATACAGGATAGATGAACAAGAAAAGTTTCATCAGGATCTTTTTATTTATAAACCAGGAGCAGAAATTTATAATCAGATTCCATATATAAAGGAACTACTAATTAGAGAAAGCTATATCACGCATTATATTAATGATAAATATTTTATAAACCATGCGAATCAGGTAGGAGGTCCCAGCAATAGACTATATGATTTGAGTTCAACTAATAAAAAAATATTAGTGCTAGCTGGATATTATCTGCTGGATATTTCACCAGATAAACAGCATATCCTGTATGGGGACTCTAGAGGCTTTTTCATAATGAATATGGTTACAGGTAAAGAAATGAAAATAAAAAC
Organism: Spirochaetota bacterium; assembly: GCA_024280415.1. Classification (GTDB taxonomy): domain Bacteria; phylum Spirochaetota; class Spirochaetia; order B11-G9; family B11-G9; genus JAJRQE01. Next base: position 3,027 of record JAJRQE010000022.1, read on the forward strand.
TGGGAGAATTGATGTAACACATAAAAACCCACATTTTATTTCTAATGATATCATTTTTCTTTCTAGTATTGAAAATGGTTATTATAAAATAACTAATCTGAAAGGGGATGTTGTAGCTTTATTTAACTACTACCTCAAAGAACAAGATACTTCTGTTGTAATTAAAAAAATACCTCATACAGAATATGCATATTATGATAATAAACTTATTCGTACTACAGGCGAAACAGAAGCCCTTGACTCCCTAGGCCTCCTTTTCCACCCTACAACAGGCACATCCAACGACTCCCGTGTCCGCATCCGCGAATGGCCACTGCTTGACGCAAAACACCTCGGCTACCTGACAAAAGGCGACAAACTGGAAATACTTGACCGCAGTGGTATAAAGGTGAAGATAGGGGCTATGGAAGACTACTGGTATAAGATCCGCAGACCCAGTGATGGTATGGAAGGCTGGAGTTATGGGGCTTTTATAGATCTGGATAAGGATAAAGTTAATGAATAAGAAACTGGATCAGTATAAATGTCTAGCATCATTGGCCGTATTTCGAGAAATGTATAATAGTAAAACTGATATTTATTTCATTATCTCTCAATTTATAAAAGAGGTAATATTAAATTATTCATTGTACAAGTTTTCATTGAATGAAATTGCAAATAAAGTAAATACTGAGTATGGTGTTACCAGCCCGAACATAATGCCAAACCCTACCTGGCTAAATGGCCAAACCTCGCCAGATATGGTATGAAAAAATCGCCTGAAATAGTTTCCAGGCGATAATCTTTGAAACCCATATTTTAAAAATAACTTTCCAGTAA
>JAJRQE010000315.1 GCA_024280415.1 Spirochaetota bacterium
TAGATGATGATTTACCATTTTAAGGAATATTTGAATTATGAAAAATAACCAACTAATAATATACCAAACCGAAGACGGCAAAGTCAAAATAGAGACACATTTTGAAAATGAGACTGTATGGTTAAATATAGACCAAATAGCCGAACTATTTCAAAAATCTCGTTCTACAATAAACGAACATATTCTTAATATTTATAAAGAACAAGAGCTTGAAAAAGAAGATTCTATGAGAAAAATCGGAAATTCCGATTTTTCTACCAAGCCTACTAATTTTTATAATCTTGATGTGGTTATTTCGGTTGGTTACAGGGTAAAATCGCACAGAGGTGTGCATTTTAGAAAATGGGCAACCGCACTTATCAAAGAGTATCTGATAAAGGGCTTTGCAATGAACGATGAACTGCTAAAAGAAGTAGGAGGCGGAAATTACTTTGATGAGCTTTTGGCTCGTATCCGTGATATTCGTTCATCGGAAAAAGTGTTTTGGCGTAAAGTATTGGATATTTATGCCACCAGTATCGACTACGACCCTAAAACAGAACAATCTGTAATGGTATTTAAAACTATTCAGAATAAAATGCATTGGGCAAGTCACGGAGAAACAGCAGCAGAAACTGTTTATAAAAGAGTAGATTCATCAAAAGAACATATCGGACTAACAAATTTTAAAGGCGAAATACCAACAAAAAAGGAAGTTGAAATTGCTAAAAATTATCTTGCAGAAGATGAGTTGAATATTTTGAACAGAATGGTAACTGCATTTTTGGAAATTGCAGAAATCCAAGCATTAGACCGTACACCAATGTATATGTCAGATTGGATTAAACAGTTAGACAATTTTTTAAAAATGACGAATAAAGATATTTTGCAACATTCAGGAACTGTCAGCCATCAAAAAGCAATAGAAAGAGCTCATAGCGAATATGAAATTTATAAAGAAAAGATAAAGAATAGAATCACACAAGTTGAGAAAGATTTTATCAAGCAGATTGAGAATAAAACAAAAAAAATAAAGAAGTAGTGGTTATTTACCATAAACATCTATGGATAAAAAGGATATAAAAGAATTGGGTAATGCGATTGTAACTTTGCAGCGTGAAGCGGTTAAGCAAACATTGCTTTATTGGAAACCGGAAGTTGAAAGAATAATTGATACCAAAAGTAAAGATATTAACGCTATCGAACATGCTTTAGATGCTCTTTGTGAAGCTGCTTTCCCAAGGATGTTCAGGCGTTAATTAAAACTGCTGAAAATTCCGGTTATACTCCCGGAATCTTAAGTGCGGCGGAAGCTGTGAATACTAATCAGAAGAAAGTCATCGCAGACAAGGTTAAAAAAAGATTCGGAGGGGATCTTACAGGCCGTACTTTTGCGCTCTGGGGGCTTAGCTTTAAGCCGGAGACCGACGACATGAGGGAGGCCCCTTCCATTACCGTAATAAAAGCCCTTACCTCTGCAGGAGCTAATATAAAGGCGTACGATCCAAAATCCATGAAAGAGGCCAAAGCGTTTTATCTTAAGGGTAATACCGCAGTAGAGTACAAAGACAGCAAGTATTTCGTGCTTTCGGGTTCTGATGCCCTTATTCTGCTTACAGAATGGCTGGTCGTTCGCTCCGCTCACTGCTCGGCCATGCATCCTTGGCTCTCCGCTTGAATCTTTTTTGCAAGCAAAAAAGGATACCGCTACGATCCCTCACGTGCTGGAATTAGATAATGATCAGTATTTTAAGTAATAAAATTTGTTGAGAACTGTTTTGTAATATTGTATATTTATTGGAAATGGTGATTATAAGGATAGTAAGATGCATGCTTTAAAATTGAATGTAGAAGATAGTGCTTTTGATAAAGTTCTTTATCTTTTAAAGAGTTTACCAGATGGTGATGTAGAGATTATTTTAGATAATATATATTGATAAGGATCAATTGCTTAAATTAGGGAATTTGCAGAATAAATCAAACTATGGAAAATATTAGGTATGTTCGATCTGGTATACAAAGAGGTGTTATATGAAAACCAATTTATTGATAAAAGCAAACTGGGATTCTTCTGCTAAGGTCTGGGTTGCAGAAAGTGATGATGTCCCGGGATTAGTTACGGAAGCTTCAAATATGGAGCAGCTTATAGATAAACTTAAAATATTAATTCCCGAATTATTGGAACTGAATAATGGTACTGCTTATAAAAGTACTCTTCCATTTTCCATAGCCAGTGAATATACAGATACGGTTTATGGATAATTATTCAAAGAAAATTGTAAAGATTTTAAGAAAAAATGGATGTAGATTTGAAAGGCATGGTAAAGGGGATCATGATATTTGGTATAGCCCTGTTTCAAATAAGTTTTTCCCGGTAGATTCGAAAATTAAATCACGTCATACTGCCAATGCAGTTCTTAAACAAGCAGGGCTTAGCAAACAGTTTTGAATTGGAATAGCCGCAGACGGGAAGAAGGCTGTAGGCTGTAGGCTGTAGACCGGGAATTTGAGGATCGGATGTATGCCGGAGCGGGTACCATGGTACTGTATCTTTAAAAAGCGGAAAGATGGAAAAACCGGGGTTCTGTGGTATTTTAAAAAAGGGGTACAATGGCAAATCCACAAAAAATAAGGGCAGAAGTAAAAAAAATAGCTTCTTATGGCCAGGGGGTTTATAGAATTGTTTTTAAAACAGAGAAGAAATTCCCCCGTTTTAAAGCGGGCCAGTTTCTCCATTTGGCACTGGATACCTTTGATCCCACAACAGGGTTTTGGCCGGAATCGAGGGTGTTCTCTATTGCCTCCTGTTCAGATGACAGAAAAGAAGTAAGCATTGTGTACAGTGTTAAAGGCGTTTATACAAAAAAAATGGAAAAAGCTCTCTCTGTAGGATCTTCTGTCTGGCTTAAAGCTCCCTATGGAGAGTTTATCATATCCAAATATCTAGAGGAGGATGAAACTGCAGTTCTTATAGCAGGCGGTACAGGGGTTTCTCCCTTTATACCATTCTTGAGACAATCAGGTACCTCTAATAAAATTCAGCTTAATTATGGCTTAAGAAATAAAGATCTTATGATCTTTGAAAATGAACTGACAGCTGTACTTGGTCAGGATAATTTCTACTTAAATCTGTATTTGGAAGAGATGAGTGATAAAATATCAATTTCCGGCAATATTACTGTTAAGGAAGAGCTTCTGTCTGTAAATAATATTCTGGATGATGTACAGGATAAAGAAAAGAGCTTCAGGCCTTAGTCGATTCTTCTTTAGACTTCTGGTTAACTTCGGGCCAATATACAGAAGAATTTGAATCAGAATTTGCAGATTACTTCGATCTGGAGTATTCATTTCTTACCAATTCCGGATCATCAGCCAACCTTCTGACTTTTTCTGCTTTAACTTCACCTCTTTTAGGTGACAGAAAGTTGAAATCTGGAGATGAAGTTATTTCAGTAGCTGCAGGATTTCCCACAACTATAAATCACATTATTCAACACGGTATGATTCCAGTATTTGTAGATGTAGAGCCTGATTTTGGGCGTGCCGGCTTCGCCGTAGGGCTCTTCGCTAAACTCCTCGGTCGCTGCGGGGTATCGCTTCGATCCCTCACGTGGTAGGGTTAGATTAATGTTAATCTGCTTTCAGTTATAAAGGGATGTGTGTATTTATGTTCTTGTAGAGTTTCAATTTACAGTAGATAAAACTATTCCTGTACGAATGCTGTTATATATTCTACAACTGTATGATTAGCTGTTTCGAAATAGTCAAAAGAGTAAGCTTCCAATAAAATAAGAAGGTAGAGTCAATGTTAACACAAATAGCACAGCAGAGAGAGGAGCAGGGTATGCAGCAGAAGGCAGAGGGAGATGCCCGCAAGATGAAAGAAAAGGGATATCCTGTCAAAGATATAGCAGAAATTACGGAGTTAACGGAAGAAACGATACAGGCGTAGTAAGAGCGGAGACGGGAAGAAGTCTGATAGTTCTCCCTTAACCCGTGCAGATACTGTAAGCAACAAAATAATACAGCAAGGACTAAAAAGGATTAAAATAAGCGATTTTGTTCTCCCTGTTCTCTCGGAAGTGGGCAAAGATGTTCCTTACAGTGAAAGAAAAAACTGGAGGAGATACTGGCTAATTGATCCCCTGGACGGGACTAAAGAGTTTATTAAAAAAAATGGTGAATTTACTGTTAATATTGCTTTAATTGAAGAAGGTATACCAGTTGCAGGGTTTGTATATATTCCTGTTCAGGATATTCTGTTTTTTGGAAGTAAAGAAATTGGATCTTTTAAATTGGAAAATTCTTCTAAGATAGTTAATTCGAGCATTTTTAATAATTCTGATAAATTTCCAGGCGATTTCATGTTTGAATTGTCTTAAACCGAGTTTGAGGATTTGCGGTCGAAATTTTCGACCGCAAAATTCGCTAAAACAAGAATAAATCCAAAGTTTTTACAGAGCAGGGAGTTTATATGCTTGCTACAATTTTAAAAAGTAAGACTGCAACAGAAGTTACTATTTCTATAATGAGAGTATTTGTTAAAATGAGGAATTTTGCGTTCAATTATTCTCAAATTGTTGATAAATTCAAAAATATTGATCTGAAAATTGCTGAGCATGATCAGGTATTGAATAAAGTATTAAATGCTTTATCAGAATTAATAAAGGATACAGAAGATAATGAAACAAGAAAAATAGGGTTTGACCAAGGGTTCATTTAGTGAAGTTTATGTTAAGTGTGATATTGGGGAATGTAAGAGGCGGGATCCGAAGGGCTGGTCGGGACTTCGTCCCTGCTCGCCTATGCCTCCCAAGGTATGTATAAGAAAGCTCTTGCCGGAAAAATATTGAATTTTACCGGTATTAATGCACCTTATGATGAGCCGGAGAATGCGGAGTTGGTTGTAGATACGGATAAAATGTCTATACTGGATGGGGTTGGGTTAGTTAGCGGATTGAATTAAACTGGTATTAGAGTGCTAATAAGAGGTATGTAATGGTAAATATTACGAAAATTAGCAGTGAAATTGTAGAAAGATTGAAATCACTAGAGCCAGATAAAATAATACTATTCGGCAGTTATGCGTATGGAAACCCGACAGATGAGAGTGATATTGATCTTTTTTTATTAAAAGATAATTTAGATGGAGAAGAATTGAAGTATTTGAGTCGTAATGCCAGAAAAAAATTAGTGGATTTAACATATAAATATGGAATTGGATTTGATATTTTAACATCGACACAAAATTATATATCAAACAGAAAAGATTATTTGTATAAAGTTGATATCTTACAAAATGGAAAGATATTATATGAATAAGACTTCTGCCAGGGAGTGGTTAACAAAAGCCTGGCATCACTTTAGTTCTGGAAGAGTTTTATACAATGCAAATCATTATACTGATTCTATAGGCATTGATTTGCATTATTCAGTTGAGATTATGTTAAAATCAATATTGGCTTATGAAAATAAAAAAATTCCTAAAACGCATGATTTGATTGAACTTTCTAAGTTACTAAAAGATTTTTTGAGTTTTGGTGATGGTGAAATTGATCTATTAATTATTATCTCGGAGTATCATATTATGGAATCATATCCAGCTTTTAATAGATCACTTCCAACAAGAGAAGAGTTAAAAAAAGTAATGGATTTTGCACAGGAGTTGGTTGTAGATACGGATAAAAGGTCTATACTGGATGGGGTTGGGTTAGTTAGCGGTTAATGAAAAGAAAGATTTCAGCAATAAAGAAAGTTAAATTATCTTTGTAAAAAAGGATTTAGAATGACAAAAATTGAAAAAAATATAAATTTCGATTTTTATAACAAAATTGCTGAACTTCTTAAAAATGCTCGTAGCAAAGTTATTCAGACTGTTAATACAACAATGGTTTATACCTATTTTGAAATAGGAAGAATTATTATAGAAGAAGAACAGAAGGGAAAAGAACGAGCAGAATACGGTAAGAAAATATTAAGAAAACTTTCTCAAAAATTGAATAAAGAATTTGGGCGTGGATTTTCTGTTGACAATTTGGAAAATATGAGAAAGTTTTATTTGACTTACTCGATTTCCGAAACATCATCTCGGAAATCTGTCAAAGATAAATCCGAAACAGTGTCTCGGAAATTTGAAAGCATTGATTTTCAATTAAGTTGGTCGCATTATTTGTTCTTAATGAAAATTGGAGAAATTACTCATCAAGACTTAGGACAAATGCAAATGTATGTAAACTATTACGATAGAAAAGTTAAATTAGAAAATGAAAACAAAACGATTGGAATAATACTTTGCAAAACTAAGAATGAAACACTTGTAGAAATGACCTTACCTGAAAACAATGAACAAATATTTGCAAGTAAGTATTTAACAGTTTTACCAAGTAAAGAAGAATTGAAGAAATTGATTGAGAATAAAGACGATGAAGAATAACAAACCGCTAATAAAAAA
>JAJRQE010000023.1 GCA_024280415.1 Spirochaetota bacterium
ACAGATCTCGGGATCCACCTCTGTCAGAATGGAATAACACCTTCTATAGAGAGGATTCTGGAAGGGCTGAACAAAAAGAGGGAACAAATATTCTCCAACGAAATCGATCATCTTAGAAAGGGAATTACTACAACAGAAACTCTGCAATGGTTTAATGTAAAAGAGAGATTTAAGCCGATGGGTGTAAAAATGATCGGCGTTTTCTGCAATACTATTAAAAATATGGATTTTCTGGATGAGTCAAAATATCTGGCAGGATTTCAGAGTATTCCAGATGAGGTTCCAGGGTTTGGAAAAATAAATTTTAATTCAACTAAAATATCAATGCGTGTTTCAGATTTTCTAACCCGTAAAATCAGGGAAGGCTCTGTTCCTGATCTCAGCAGTTTCCTTCCTTCTGCAACTTTGAATATTGGAGGGTTTGCAGATGCCTGTCACGGACTGTCGGCAGCAACAACTGTAAAGATTGGTCAGGAAGATCTTCTTATTGCCGAAATTGAAAAAGAACTCACAAAACTGGAGAAGAAATAGAATGGGATTTGGAAAAGGCTTTGGTAAGACAATACTAATAGGGGATCAGTTTGTTCTATGGGGAATCCCTGCAATTCTGTCAGCGATACCCTTTGAAACTACTTGTACAGTAGAAAAACTTTCAACTGGCTCAGGCTGGATTCTGGAAGACAATAGAATTGAAGTACCGGGATACAAAAAGGCAAAGGCGGAGGACAGTACTGCCTCTTTTAGCAGAATGATAGAAGTACTTGGTCTCGGGACTGAGAAAAATCCCATAAAAATAACTGTAGCAGGGGATCTTCTTGCAGGGAGCGGTGTTGGAGCCAGTGCTGCAATATGTGTATCCTTTGCCAGGGCGTGTAATGAAGAGTTTCGTCTGGGACTTGATATTCTTGATATAAATCATGTTGCCTGGGAGGGGGAGTTTGGTTATCACGGTCTTCCAAGTGGTGTGGATAATACTGTTTCCACCTATGGGGGAATTATCAGGTATCAGATTAAAGATGGCATTAAACAGTTTGACAGGATAAGTATAGATAAACCTGTTGAGGTAGTTTTAGGTAACAGCGGAGTTACGGCTAATACAGCAGCTCTAAAAGGGTTTCTTGAGGAACAGGAGAGAACTGATGGGGTGCTTTTTAACAACCGTCTGGATAATATCCGAAATCAGGTTCAATCTCTTGGTGATTCCCTTTCTGAGGGGAACTTCAGGGAAACCGGGCGTATGATGAGTGAAAATCATAAAATTCTTATAGAGATGGGATTATCCCATGAGAGACTTGTTTATCTGTGTGATCTTGCAAATTCTCTGGGAGCCTATGGTTCAAAGGTTACAGGTGGAGGCAGGGGTGGGTACATGCTTGCCCTTACTCCCGGAAAAGAACTTCAGGATAAGGTTGCTTCTGCCTTTGAAGCCGAAGGTGTTCCCACAATAAGAACAACTATAGGGGGGAGCCCAACTGATAACCGGGAATCACAGATATTAAAATAAGGTTAATCCTTTGTTTATTTGGAACTATCCAACAGACCTGAAATAATATCCTTTACCCTGGTTTTTAGTTCCCTGTCTGAAAGATCCTTATAATATTCATAGGAAACCGGATCTCCAAATACAAGCTCCACTGTTCCGGGTCTGACGATCATCGATTTAACAGATTTTATTTCCCATAGTCCTTTCATTGCAATTGGAACTATGTCAGCTTCTGAGTTTTTGGCCATATGAAAAGGCCCTCGCATAAATGGCTGAAGAATCCCATTTCGTGTTCTATGGCCTTCCGGAAGTATTGTAATTGAAGTACCATTTTTTAAGGCCTTATTTGCCATAGCGAGACTTTTAAGTGCTTCGGAAGTATTGTTATGGCTAATTGGTATATTCCCCATTTTTTTGTTATTGTTCCCCAGACCGGCCATGAAAAATGTTCTTCCAGTTCGACACCCCTTAGAAAATTGGGTATATAACCGTACAATATGAATCCGTCGAATATATTTACATGGTTTGCCATAAATATATAGGTTTTTGCGGGGTCGATCTTTTCAAGTCCCATGGTTTTTACACGTACACCGAACAGCAGAGGAAAAATCCGGCATAACCATTTTATGACAGGATCAAAGAGTTTCTGATTGTCAAGAAGAGTCTGTATTGTGACCAGTACCAGTACGAAAAGAAGAAGCAATGTCCCTAAAGAATATCCGATGACTGTTGTTAAAATGAACATCAGCAAAACATTTTGATTTTTTTTGGACAGATAGATACCTCAATTGGAGTATTTCCGAAGGTCTCTCCATCCGGAGTAAGAGCCAGAGGTGTAATTGATTTTAGAGAGATTTTTTTTCCATGTAATACTTCTACTGCAGGATCAAGAATATGAGTTCCTTTAAATATTTTTGGAAAAAGACTTAAAAGCTTAATTCGGGAAACTTTATTTAAAATTACAATATCCAGTACTCCATCATTAATTCTTGCTCCCGGAGCCATAAGCATGTCACCACCGGTATATTGTGAATTGCAGATCTCTGTAAAAACTGCATTCCTTGTATAATCTTTTCCATCTATCTTTAGTTCAATTTTAACTGATTTTAAGACTGCTACCTCTTCGAGAACACCAAAAATATAACTTAACGATCCCAGTTTTTTATATTTTCCGGCCCGGTATGCAACATTTGAAACAAAACCTGTACCCAGGAGGTTTGCAAAATAAAAATTACCCGAGGTACCTGTAAAGTATCCTAAGTCTATATCCCTTGTATTCCCTGCCATAATTACCTTCATGGCCTGATCCGGAGAAACGATACCCAGATCCTTTATAAAGGAATTCCCTGTACCCACAGGGATCTGACCTATTGGGAGTGATATTGAATTTCTATTTTTCAGCAGGCCATTGATCACTTCGAACAGTGTACCGTCTCCACCAACAGCAATTATACCGTTGTAATCTTCAATCTTAAGACCCTCTGCAAGTTTTATACTGTCTCCGGGTTTTTTCGAAATTTTTATATCAAACTTAATGTTCTTACTTTTGAACAGTTCCGATGCTTTTTCAGCCGCTGCCAGGCCCTGTTTTTTTCCCGCATGGGGATTTACAATCAGGCATAATTTCATGATTTATGATTTAACTTGATTCTTTATTACAAGTCAAGAGGTCTGCTCTGTGGTTGATGTATCCGGATCAGCAGTAAAACATAGTTGGAAAAGAGTTCCCTTATTGTTTTTTACAGATATTTCTCCGTTAAGCTGGTCGCTGAGGGCTTCTATCAAAAGGTTCCCCATTCCTGATTCTGCATCCGGATCGATCCCTTTCCCATTGTCCTGGATACTTATCTCTATTTTTCCGGATTTCTTTTTAGCTATATCTATATCAATCCTGCATTCTGTCGTTTCCATCCCGATAAAGGCATGCTTGTATGCATTAATAATGAGTTCATTGATTATAAGGCCGCAGGTTGTAGACCTTTCAATGTCAAGAAACATTCTGTCTCCTTTTACCTCAACTAAAATTGGATTTTGGATCCTGTTATGGGTTGCCGAAATATTTATAACTATATTAAAGATATAATCGTAAAAATCGATTTTATTTAATGAGTCTGAAGAGTATAGCATCTCATGTACAAGAGCAATTGACTGAATCCTGTTTTGGAGTGACCCCAGTATTTCCTGCATCTTTTTATCGGAAATATCACCTAACTGGAGATTGATCAGACTTATAACAATCTGAAGATTATTTTTTACCCGGTGATGAATTTCCTTTAACAGGACACTTTTTTCCTCCAGTGATTCAGTGAGTTTTATTTCTACTTTTTTTCTGGAGGTTATATCCTGACCAATGGAGAGAAGTTCCTTCTTTTCACTATCATCTTCAAGAAGCATTGCATTTGACCAGAGAATCCAGACTTCCGTACCATCGGCTGTAATATTTTTAGTTATTCCGTTCCAGTATTTTTTATTTTTATTGAATATTTCCCTGAAAATGTTGGGATTACCTGTTTTTAGAATTGTCTCCAGTACTGATTTTCCAATTAGCTCCTCTTCGGAATATCCGTAAAAATTCAGCGCAAAGGGATTGCAGTAGGTAATTGTTCCATCCTCTTTTACTCTCATAATAATAGAGTTTATATTTTCTACAAGATCCTTATATTCCTTTTTACTTTGCCTCAGGTATTTGACTGTTGAATTTAAACGATCCTCCAGGTCGTTAAAAGAGTGTGCCAGTGTACCTATTTCATCTTTCCGATTAAGAATTTTTCCCGGTATATTCCATTCGGGAACAGCATCTTCTTTCAGGGAAATCCGGGATACCATATAACTTAGATTCGCAATAGGATCTGTAGTTTTTTTTGCAATAAGATAGCTTAGATATACAGCTATTGCGGAGAAGATCAGTAGAAAAATAATTCCATAGGTTAATGCCTGATAAAAGGCTGCCATAAAATCTTTTTCCGGTATTATCACAAAGAGTTGCCATTTAAGATTCTGAGGCCCAAAGTAGGGGGTAGCCTGAATATAGTAACTGGTATTATTAATTTTAAGTAGAAACTCGGATATCCTGCTTTTTAAAGTGGTAGAATTACTAAAAACTTTGAAAACTTTGGAAAAAACAGGATCATCAAGGTTTGAAGCATATATTCTATTATTTCCATCATCAAGAAGCGGAACATCACTGGACGATGCTACAGCAAAACCCTCCGGGTCTGTTATGAGAACATAAGAATTGTCACTCAGAACCAAACCCGATAGGAATTTACTTATTCCTTCGAGTGTTATCGACGTTGTCAGGACACCATAGAACTCCCCTTCATTGGAAAAGTAGGGGAGATTGCTCGATATTGCAGGCTGATTATTTGATGCATACAAGTATATGTCCGACCAGTTTTGTTTTTTCTGTAATTCACTGGATTTATACCATGGACGTGTTTCTGGATCATAGTCTTTAATAACCATTTCGATCGATATCTTCTGTCCTGCGGAATCAGTTTTCCACAATTCCAGATTATTATTTGAAATTTCTCCTGTTCTTATAACTCCGTTACCCAGCCTTTGAGCTTCAACATAGGTCTTTCTCTCTGTCCCATACGCTATGATGTTTATTGTTTTATATATACGGAGCTGTTTTGCAAAAATTTTTCTTATTACATTCAGATCTTTCTGGAGTTCAGGTTCCACACTGAGTATCGAACTGTTTGTATAGTTTATCGTGACAGGTATATTAAGGTAGTTGTTAAGCTGGATTATAACTTTATTTGTTAGTTCTTTGTGTATTGTGTCAATGTTGTCTCGTATTAACATTCTGTTTAAATTGTAGGTTATCAGACTGAGACTGACAAATACAAGAAGTATAAGGAGACTGGAAAGGTAAAGGATAGATGTTCGGAGATGTCTGAAATTAATGTTTTACTCCTTCAGCTGACAGTATGAATCTTTATCATATTTGTCCTGTTCTCTCCGGTCAGAGGCATACTGCTTACGGCCACAAGCTTATCCCCTTTTACACAGAATCCATTTTCTACCAGTATACCATCTGCATGATGAAATAGTTCATCACTCGAATCTGCAAGGTCTATATGAATACCATATACCCCTCTGTAGATAGTCAGCTGACGGAGAATTTTATTATTTGGGGACATCCCTAAAATTGGTTTCGAGGGTCTGTATTTACTTATAGATTTAATTGTGCTTCCGGTTTTTGAAAAGGCAACCATAAATCCCGGATCCAGAGTATTGCAGAGGGTAGCCGCTGAATAGCAAAGTGCATCAGAACTATCTTCATTGTCCCCTGCGAGGTCATATATTTTTTCTGTTACTGAATTATGATCTATTGCTTTTTCGGTTCTCTCCGCTATGTTAGTCATAACTGTTACTGTTTCTACAGGGAATTCCCCCATTGCAGTTTCACCGGAGAGCATGACTGCATCTGTTCCGTCAAAAATAGCATTTGCAACATCATTTGCTTCTGCTCTTGTAGGTTTTGGTTTGGAGATCATAGACTCCATCATTTGGGTAGCTGTAATTACCGGTTTGTGTGCTGTATTACACTTCAGTATAATCTCTTTCTGAAGGATAGGCACATCCTGGGCAGAGGTCTCTGCCCCCAGATCTCCTCTTGCCACCATAATTCCATCGGACTCAGCAATAATGGCATCAATATTTATAATAGCTTCCGGTTTTTCAATCTTGGAGATTATAAAAGCCTCTTTTCCCATTTCTGTAACTCTTTTTCTGAGTCCCTTAATATCCTCCGCCTGGCGTACAAAGGAAAGAGCAATGAAATCAACTTCATTTTCAATTCCGAATTTAAGATCCTTTATATCTTTTTCTGTCAGAGCAGGAGTGCTTAAGGGGGTATCCGGAAGATTTATGCCTCTGAATGAGCGGATCATTCCTCCATTCATAATTTCACATGTTATTATTCTGTTTTCAATACTCTTGATTTTAAGCTCAATATTACCATCATCCAGAAGAATTTTTTCTCCGGGTCTGGCTTCATCAGGAAGGGGCATATAGTTTATACTGAGCATCTCCCAGTTCCCGACAATATCTTCTGTTGTAAGTTTTAGGTAAGCACCTTTTTTCAGCTCTATTACATCTTTGCTCTGCTTCCCTGTACGTATTTTCGGTCCCTGAAGATCAAGGAGTATCCCAATGAATTTCCCGGTAGACTGGGAAACTTTTCGCACATTTTCAATTGTTTTTCGGTGGAAATCATACGATCCGTGGGACATATTCATTCTGGCAACATCCATTCCGGCTTCAACCAGCTTCTGCAGAGTTTTTTCGTCCTGGCTTGCAGGTCCTATTGTACATACTATTTTTGTCGATTTCATGGTTTTATGTTACTCCATGAAGGCGAGTAATGCAATCACCTATCTTCCTGAAAATTTCTCTTTTAATTAGACTTAAAATAGAATAAACTTTAAATATGGTAGTTTGGGAAGATATGACAGATGCAGAAAGGGACAGATTGATATATCTGACTTTAAGCGAAGATGCTCTCAAGGCAATTGTTGTAATTATGCATAGAAAGTATGGTTCGGATGTTTCTACAGAGAAAATTATGCGCTTTGCTTTTAAAGTGGCACGGAACAGAATGATTCCAAAGAAGAGATGATTGTAGAAATGGAAAAAAAAATATATACCTCCAGTGATTATCTCTCCTTTAGACTGCTCTGCCAAAAAAAGAAAATTGCCCTCCTGAATATAGATGCAGAAGAAACTATTCTCTACGATATTTCCCTTAAAGGAAAGTTTAATACTTTTCTGGAAGGTTTCAGTGATAAAAAATTAAATGTAAAGCTGGTCAGGAATGCCTGCAATTGGCAGATTGTATGCAGTCGTGAAGTACTGATTAACGGAGTTGCATGGAGGAAAAGAGATCTTAAAGAGGGTGATACCATACACCTTGGAGAGTACCGGTTAGTTTTTGAAGGAAAATTTTCGGAAGAAATTCCGGTGCTCAAACCTCAGATTTCAGCAGGAAAAAAGAAAAGATTTATTAGAGTCGTTGAAGCTGCTGCAATAGTTGCAGGAGTTTCCTTTTTATGGTTTTGCACAACATATAAAACCACCTCTTTCCCTGATAATTATATAACTGCCAACTCTCTTTCTGATCATGAAACAGAACTACCCTATGAATATAGTGATGAGCTTGATGAACTTGATATTTCCCAGGTCGGGGTTTCTGCAGAGTCACCCGGATTAATTGTTTATGGCCCCAAAGATAAACCCCTAAGCCATAAACTGGATATTCTGTTTATTCATACTCATCCTGATGATGAAAGCCTGGATTATGGTCTCTATATTGCAAGGGAAGCAGCAAAAGGTAAATCTGTTGGGGTTATTCTTTTTACGGACGGAGATTCTGGATTTGATAAATATCCGGATCGGAGGACTGACAGTTTTTATACAGACAGTTATCTGAAGGGATCAGATCTTGCCCGGGTCAGAGAGAAGGAAGCAGAGAGAGCTCTTGCTCTGTTAGGTGCAGACATATTTGTCCATTTAGGACTCTGGAACCGACCCTATACAGCCCTTGAAGCTTCTAAAAGTGTCCATACAATTTCTGAAGAGTGGGGAGGTGAGGAGTTCCTTGTTGATACCCTACTGATATTAATAAATAGATTTAAACCAGAAATTATTGTCTCTCCGGATGGGCCTTCAGGAGCCAGAGAGCATTTTGAACATGAAACGGTTGGATACATATCCGAAAAAGCTGTAGATATATATATCGAAAATAATCCGGGAGAGTTAAAGGCATATCTAAAGCTTGTTGATGTGGAGCAGACAGATTACTACAATGATATACCCCTTATTAAAATCAATTCTGAGGGCGATAAGTCCTTTTTAGAAAAAAAGCGAACTGCCCTGATGATGCATCAAACTCAGGCAGATGCCAGTTTTTTCGGTATTAAAAGGCTGAAAAAATTTCCTGTTGAATACTATGTTATGCCCTATTTTTCGTCGGATCTGGCAGGAACAGACCAGGAAGGGTTACCTCCGTTATTTTAAAATGATGTGTGGAATGTGATTGTAGTCAGCTAATTCCAAAACAGAAGCTTAAGACCCAATATTGTTCGGATATTCCAGGCAGTGGGGAAATCAATCTACGACTCTTCCCACCACCACTGTTTGTATGTATATTGAACTGGATTTATGGAGAAGAAACAATTAACATTAAAAGATATTCTTGCAATAGCTCTTCCAATGATTATATCTCAGGCATCTGAGACAATAATGCTTTTTGCAGACAGACTCTTTCTCTCAAGGCTGGGAAAAGAGTATATGGCTGCAGCCATGAGTGGTGGGCTTACATCCTTTACAGTTGTAAGCCTTTTTGGGGGGATCGTAGGGTATACTAACGCACTGGTTGCCCAGTACTACGGTGCAAAACGGCTGGAAAAGTGTTCCCAGTCTGCAACTCAGGCAATATATCTGTCGGTATTTCTCTATCCTCTTCTATTCTTATCTATTCCCCTGGTGTATCAGTTTTTCAAAATTGTCGGGCACTCCTCAGTACAGCTAAATCTTGAATTTTCCTATTTTAAAATTTTAATGTATGGTTCACTTTTTTTCCTGTTGAGGAATTCATTTACGGGGTTTTTCCTTGGAATTGGTAAGACCCGAATTGTAATGTTTGCAAATATAATAGGAATGTTTGTAAACATCCCGGCAAATTATATACTTATATTCGGGAAATTCGGATTACCCGCCATGGGAATGGAGGGTGCAGCCATAGGAACCCTGCTTGGAAGTTTTGTGATTTTTTTAATACAGCTCTCATTTTATTTCAGTAAAAGGTATCGGGAAGTATATGGAACCGGCAGAGATTTTAAATTAAGACTGGAGATATTCAGAAAACTGATAAAATTCGGTACTCCTGCAGGCCTTGAAAATTTTCTTAACGTTGGGGCGTTTAATATTTTTATTCAGTTAATGCATTCATACAGTGTAGATGTTGCAGCTGCTGTTACCATTACATTTAACTATGATATGGTGGCGTTTATACCAATGATTGGATTAAGTTTTGCAACCACAACCATTGTAGGTCAGCAGGTCGGAGCAAAGGATTATACTGGTGCAAAGCTGGGCACCAGGTTATCAATGAAGGTTGGACTTACCTATGCATTTATTATGATGGGATTTTTTATATTTGCAGCAGGACCTCTGGTCAGAATATTTACCCGGGGTCTTCCTGGTGACAGTTCTGTAATAGAATCTACTGCAATAACCCTGCTGCGCCTTGCTTCTTTATATACTATCGGTGATATTATGCAGCTTGTATTCGCAGGAGCACTCAGGGGAGCGGGTGACACCAGATTTGTAATGAAAGTGTCTGTTGTGATTCACTGGATATTTGCAGGGATCTCTTTCTTTATGATTAAAATTCTTGTTGTACCTCCTGCAATTATGTGGATTTTTATGATAATTTTTGTTCTGTCCCTTGGAATTGTGCTGTTTTTAAGATTTAGAAGTGGAAAGTGGGA
Source organism: Spirochaetota bacterium (assembly GCA_024280415.1). Classification (GTDB taxonomy): domain Bacteria; phylum Spirochaetota; class Spirochaetia; order B11-G9; family B11-G9; genus JAJRQE01. The sequence continues at coordinate 9,985 of JAJRQE010000023.1, forward strand.
AGGAATTAAGCTGATTTGATATAAAAATATACAAATAATGTTTGAATACTGGGATAAACCTGATAGAATAGAGGTGTTAATTGGAAGGTAATTGTACCCGATTTATTAACAAATGTAATAAACTTTATCCCAGGAGTTGTAGATGGCTGAAAAAGAAACATTGGTAGTTGCTTCAAAAGTAAAAAACTACATAAAGACTGCAGGCGGTTTAAACTGTTCTGCCAAGGTGATTGATGTACTGTCTGACAAGGTCAGAGAAGTATGTGATGCTGCAATTGAGAGTGCAAAAAGCAGTAAGAGAAAGACTGTTCTTGAGAAGGATATCTAAAGTCCGGTTTCAGACAATCATTGAAGCGGGGAAGTGTTTATATTTCCCTGCTTTTTTCGTTGAACCATAAGCACTGTCCGGTCTTTTACCCGGTTCATTTAATAATATTTGTAGTTCCTCACCCATAGTTGCGTCTGCTCCAGCTTTAATAGACCCGATAGTAGTTAATAGACAGGAAATATATCTACTAGAGCTAAAGTCACCACCTTTTGTGGATTTAGCAACAATGTAAGCCCCTATGGGGCGTTCCTTACAAATCACCTCCTTTGGAGGTGGTTGTTGACTAAGGTAAGAAATGGAGGAGAATTAGTGAAAAGATACATTGCACCTTTCCTTTCTGCAGTTGTTGCAGCACTGTTGATAATTGTTTTTGGACTTTTCTATTTTATTATTTTTATAAAAATTCCTGGTATAGGATATATTGGTTATATTTTTATTACAATTGCAGTTATTTCTGTTGGTGTATTGGCAGTTGTACTCGTTCAAAGAGTAAAAGAGATTAAGGGGGGAGAAGAAGATGATCTTGGTAAATACTGATTTTATTACTGGTAAAGAGTTAGAGACTATCTCTTTAGTCAAAGGTTCTATAATCCAGTCAAAACATATGGGTAAGGATATTATGGCTAGTTTTAAAACTATCGTGGGTGGCGAGCTGAAAGGGTATTCAGATATGATGAATGAGGCCCGAGCCAAGGCTACCAAACGAATGGTGGAAGAAGCAGAAGAGCTTGGTGCTGATGGAGTTATTAACATAAGGTATGCATCTTCTGCTGTTATGCAGGGGGCAGCAGAAGTAATGGCCTATGGTACTGCTGTTAAATTTAAATAATATCCCGCAGAGACGCCCGACCGTGCGTCTCTGCGGTTTTGTGTTTTTACTAGAGCTAAAGCCACCACCTTTGGTTGTGGTTATGGTAGAGGGCTTAGCCTTGAAAATTGTTATATGGTTGGGTTTTCATTTCACGGAAGGAATACTCATTTGAATTTGTGTAGTTGTTAAGAATCCTCCGTGATCCTATGACTGCTAAAAATAACATTACTACTATGACTGCACCTGTTATAAAAAGAATTTTATTACTTGTTTTCATTTTTTTCTCCCTGACCAGCCTTTGAAAGATATTCTTTATAGAGTGGTTCAATTGTTCCTAAATCCATTCCCAATACTTCCAAAGATTTAAAAAATAAGGGAAGTTCATTTTTTATAAAATCCTGACGTATTAATTCTTTTGCCAGTTTACCGGCATCCGGGGCAACAAAGTAACCTATTCCTCGTTGATTTGTAATAATTTCCTGTTCCTGTAGGTGTCTATATGTTCTAGCTATTGTGTTTGGATTGACTTCCATATCTATTGCCATCTCCCTTACTGAAGGTATTCTCTCTTTCGGTTTCCACCTTTCAGACAAGATATTGTCTGTTATCATGTCTGCAATCTGAATATAGATTGCCTTTTTTTCTTTAAATTGCATTTTTTACCTCAACTTCTTTAATCCTGAAATATGCAATAGTCCAGAATAATGGAGCCGGTATAATCCAGTAAAGAACTTTTAGAGTATTCAGTAAGCCTGTAAGACTGACCGCACCGAGAGATAATTTTTCCAATTGAATTAGCAGACTTGTATTTTCAATTCTAAAGAATCCCTCAAACAGATCAAAATAAACTATTCGCACAAATAATGCTGTAATAGTTGTCACTAAGATCTGTAAAATGAAAATAATATTGATGGTTTTAATAAAGTTGTGCTTCCTGAAATAAGCAGCCCCAAGAAAAAAAACACTCTGTGCAATAAAATAATGAGCCATTAATACCCAGATTTTTTTCGTAAAGGGATTAAAAATTTGGTTGTGTCTATTAAAAATCAGTGTATTTATTCCTTCAGAGAGGTATGAAATTATTGTCAGACCAACCAGAGTAACAGCTGCAAAACCTGCTGTACTTATAATGAGTCGGCTGAAGAATTTTTCAAAATTTGATGCTGGAAGGAGCAGATAATTCTGAGCTGTTTCTTTTTTATGCATCTCTTTAAAAACCAGGCTGGTTGCAATAAGTCCGCCAGCAAAAAGTAGATTGGTAAAAATAGTAAAATAGAGGTAATCAGATGGTGCCCTGTCATAGGCTGTGAGAGCCGAGATAAGGTAGATTACAGCTGTAACCGCTCCAAAAACAATTAGAGTAGTATTTATGTTGTTGAGTATATCCCTCTTTAGCAGGTAGAGAAATCGCCTGAGTGAAATAATATTATTTGTTTTCATTGATGCTGCCTCCGTTAAACACCGATTTTATTCCTTCAGGGTTAGTTACAACTGTATTAAAAAGTGTCTCAAGTTCAATTTCTGTCTGGCCCTGATCCTTGTTAGTCATTACTACTTTATATCCATCAATCTCTTTTTCTGAATAAAGAACAGTCGCTGTTGCAGGTTTATCAGTAACTTTTTTTATTGTTAATTTATCTGTTACCTTCTCAATTGACTCGTTGAAGATGACTTTCCCTTCATCAATTATGATAATTGGATCGATAAGATTCTCCATATCCCTTACCTGGTGAGTTGAAATAATTATAAGCCGGTTTTCTGTCCCTGCTGATGCTATAATTCTTCTAAACTGGGTTTTTGATGGGATATCAAGACCATTTGTGGGTTCATCCAGAAGGAATATACGACTGTTACAGGCAATTCCAAAACTAATGAGAAACTTCTTTTTTTGTCCGTAGGAAAATGAATTTAGTTTTTGATCCATAGGAAGCTTAAACTCATTTAACAGCTCCATGAACTTTTTTTCATCAAAGGCAGAGTAAAATGGAGCAAATGTTTTTTGAAATTTTTCAGCATTTAATCCTGGAAGATAGTATTCTTCCGGCAGAAAGAATATATCCTGCAAAAAATCAGGATCTCTATACTGTGGAATGAAGTTATTAACATTTACTATTCCATTATCAGGGAACAGTAACCCTGAAATAATTTTAAGCAGGCTGGTTTTACCTGCTCCGTTTTTACCCAACAGGCCATAGATATTGCCTGCTTTCAGTTCTAAAGAGAGATTCGTAAATAATTTTGTCTTTTTGTAAGCAAAATCAAGATTTGAAATATTAATCATAGTATCTCCTAGTGTTCTGCTTGGCTAGTACACTAGAAATGTATATGTTGATTATATATTTGTCAAGTAAAAAGGAAAATATTGTTATATTACATTAGAATTCCTATAGTATAGTTGATTGCCGGTAACCCCTATCATTCCACCTGCCTACGGGGTAATCTTGCTTTCAGAATAAATAAAACGACAAGGGTTCCCGTCATGAAAAGAATTAAAACCGGGAAACCTACTACTATTCCAAACCAGTTTGCAGAGTAACCCACCACCCATGGGCCTGCCAAACCACCCAGACCGGCAAAAAAGAACAGAAAACTGAAAACTTTGGATTTATTGTCCGGAAATAATCCGGCAGCAAGAGCTGTTACTGTGGGAAAAATCAATGCGAAAAATAAACCAGTCAGAGGAAGTAAATATGTAAACATTTTTCCAGGAAGAATTCCTCCGCTAAATGAAATAATTGCCAGAGAAATAGAAATTATCAAACTTTTCATATAGCCAATTCTATCTACAACGAAGCTTGCTATTAATCGACCGACCATTACCAGCCCCCAAAATACTGTAAGCATTATTGATGCTGATTTTATACTGAATGACCTGGCTTTATACAGATAATCCACTAACCACGATGAAAAGCTTATTTCACTGGCGACATAAAGAAAAATTAGTATTGCCAGTAATAATATATTTATATCCCTAAAAAGGTTTTTATTACTTGTATCTATTTTAGGTTGAATTATCTTCTCCCCTTTTGTGATCATCTTAAGAAAAAGAAAAAGGAGGGGAAACAAAATGATTGGTATAATTGAACCTCTGTAAACAGTTTGCCAGGGCATTCCTTTTCCAAGTATAATTCCCACAATCCATGGAGCAGCCATTGAACCTGCACCATGGAAAACTGCAAGAAGGTTTAGAAATTTCCCACTGTTTTCATGGTATATATCAGTAATTGCTCCATTTGCGCCTATTTCAATCCCTCCTAGAGCGATTCCTACAAGAAGATAAAGAGGATAAAGTAAAAGTTGATCCTGAACCATACTCATACCAGTTACAGTTGCTGAAATTATGAGGCCTGCCAATAGAAGAATGCTTCTATTCCCATATTTTCCGGCAAGAAATCCAGACCCCAGTATGGAGAGCATAAAACCAAGATATAGCATAAGGAGAATATTACTTCCCTGAGCGTAGGAGAGACTAAACTCATCCAGTAGCACAGGAAGAATGGGGCCTTTCAGGTTATCTGCAAATCCAAAAATAAGAAATGCATAAAAAGCTCCTATAGTCACAATTAGAGTTGTTTGCTTATTTTTTAGGATCATATGGCCTCCGGGGCTTGAGTGTAAAGGAAGGGGATAGAATCATCAATCTATTTTGTAAGTTAATTCTGTTCACATGAAGAATCAACCCCCTCAGTTCCTGGATAACTCTGTTCAGCGGATTTTTATTGTAGTTAAATACTTGTCCCTCTAATATGATATAGAAAGCCATGGATACCGCCGGAAATAAATAACTTAATAATAACTAAGGCAACACAACCTCCTGAAAACAAAAGCAGATGGTCTATACGTACAATGGTAAAAGAAGTAGGAGTTTCCTATACTCATGTATTAAGGGTGTGGCGAGCAAATGATATACAACCTCATTTAACGAAAATCTTTAAACTCTCGAAAGATCCCAATTTTGAAAAAAAGTTCTGGGATATTATTGGACTCTATTTAGACCCACCGGACAAAGCACTTGTATTTTGCTGTGATGAAAAAACTCAAGTCCAGGCTCTGGAAAGAACTCAGCCAGGATTACCCTTAAATGTAGGTCACATCAAAACGAAGTCACATGATTATTATCGACATGGAACTACAACCCTATTTGCAGCCCTAAATTATCTTGATGGGACTTTAATCTCTACATTACAGCAGAAACATAGAAATGAGGAATGGTTAAAATTTCTTAAACAAATAGATAAGGAAACACCAAAGGAATTGGAAAATGTAATTAAAAATTACTTGGCATTATTCTCAGGAATTTATAATCCTCAGGATTTCTTGAAACCCACAGTTCAGTGTATGTATCAATGGTTTGCTGCCTGAATCCTGAGGATTAAATTTGATTTGACAGTAACATACTGTAAATACTAAAGGAAACCGAAAGGAGGTTTTCTTATGTATGAACAATGTGATAAAGCAGTTCAGATAGTTCTGAAATATCTGAACGATCAAGGATTTTCAAAAACCCCAAAAAAATATTTTCTTCAAGCCAGCAGGAATTTTCGTGGATATCTTGAAAAACATCAACTTGAATATTCAGGAGATTCTGCTCAGATTTGGCTCGAATTTTTAAAACAAACTACTTTTAAATGGAAGTTTTTAACATCCCGGCGTGCCATGGCTCTCATTGATGATGTGGTACAAAATAATACAGTTACAAGATTAGTATTTCACTATAACAAAAATACTCTTAAACATCGTGTACCAGAAGGATACAAGTCCTTGCTCAATGAATATATCAAAGAGCGAATGGAGGAAGGGAAACAACCATCGACCTTGCAAATGGATGTAGCAGCTTGTACTCGGTTTCTTTTGTTTCTTCAAGCACAAGGAATAAACAGTGCAAAATTCATTACTACACAACTTATCAAAGATTATCATATTCAAGCTGAACATAGGACAGCAGGGGGAAGGAATGCCTATACTTACAGAATACGTAATTTTATCAGATTTCTGGCTAGGAAAAAGCTCGTACCGGGAACTTTTGAATTTGCATTTTCAACAGAAAAAGCTCCAAAAGTATCCATAGTTACGATATTGTCAAAGAAGCAGGTTGATAGAATCAAGAACTATTATAAACTAAGTTCTACACCCTATGAATTGAGAAGTGCAGCAATTAGTATCCTGACACTCCGCATGGGGTTCCGATCCACTGATATCTGTAATCTTAGTTTTTCCGACATCTTGTGGGAAGACCGGACGATATCAATCGTTCAACAGAAAACAGGAGTTCCATTGACGCTTCCCTTCCCTGTTGA
>JAJRQE010000316.1 GCA_024280415.1 Spirochaetota bacterium
TCTGTAGCACTGTAAAGCAATTCCTTCGAACTGTTGTTTTTGTCGGGATGATATTTAATAATCAGCTGTTTGTAAGCCTTTTTAGCTACAGGAAAATCTGCTCCAAACGGAATACCGAGTAATTCATAATCAGGCTTTAGAACTACAGGTGTGGGAGGTTCCTGGAAACTTTTAGTGCTGTATTCGGATTTTGTTCCGGAACTGCCCGCCGGAGAGGAGAGGAAGTCATTAAGTTCGTCCCAGGCATCTGTATAGTCATTATGGGAGGCATCTGAAAGATCATCATACCCTAAATCTATGTTATCAGTGTCAACAAACATTGACTTTATGAGTCTGTTGAACCTTTCAATTATTGGATCCACTTATTTTATTCCTCTTCATCGAAGTAGTAAGTACCTGAGAAAACGTAGGCCGGCCTGCCGGTAATGTATACCTGATTATCTTCCCTGTCCCATTGGAAGAACAGAGTATCTGCTCTGTAGTTTATAGTCAATTCCCTGTCGCAGACTCCATTTATAACTGAGGCTACACCTGCGACCGCAGAAATAAAGCAGTTATCTCTCTTGTAAAACTGAGAGTAGGTTTCTACAGATATTTCCTCTTCATTGTATATATTTACAAATACAGTTCTGTAGCTGTTGTGGGGATCGATGTGTCGGAAATAATCAGTTATTTCCCTTTTATCATTTTTCTGTTTGTTGGAGAAAAAGAGTACCATACCCGTTTCACCAAGGGTAACAGGTGTATATACAGTGGATTTTCCGTCAATTATTATTTGCCTGCTGAAATCTGTACCAGGTTTGTCATTAAGCAGACTTCCATCCTCATTTCCCGGCTCTCCCAGAACTATCCTGAAATTTGTGCTGTCAATACAGTCTACTGTGAAAATACCAAACCGGCTTTCAAGGGTAATATATTGCCCCCCTGTCAGACCGTAATCAAATACATATTTTGCAGCACATAGGAATGAATCGTAGCTGATTTTTTTTGATGATCCCCGGGAATTGTAGAATTTTACTCTGACCTCGTGCTCAACTCCTCTGTAGAGAAAAATTACTCCATTGGCACCTATCCCCCTGCTTCGTCTGCACATATTTCGGGTAAGCTGGGGGAGTATTTCTTCGTCCACAACCTTCCCTTTAAGCTGATTTACAAGGAGAAGATCATTGCCGCCTATCTGCAGTTTATAAAACTTAAGTTCCATTAACTGTATAATATATTATTACCATATACTGATCTATACAAGAAAATATTTTTTGTAATTATAATATCTGTTTTTTGATGAGAGTAATAAACTTAACCACAGGATTTCCCATTATCTTATCCAGATAAGCTTTCTTGGCAATCTGCCTTATTATATCTCCGTATGTCGGGTATGGATGTATAATATTTGCTGCTTTTGTAAGGGGAATCCCAAGTGTTTTCATAATCTGAATCTCGCCAATTAGTTCACCTGCTCTGGGTCCGATTACGGATGCTTCAACTATTCTGAATTTCTTGTCACAAATAATCTTTAATACTCCTTTTTCACCGGGATGAGTTATAGATCTGTCCAGGTTTTCAAAATCATAAATATACACCCTTGTTTTAGTAGGGGGCAGATCTTTTTCTATAATTCCTGCATGAGCTATTTCAGGTTCGGTAAAGATTGTCCAGGCAATGTGCCTGTAATTTACTTTACTTTTCCAGGGAAGTATTGCGTTCATAGCGGCAGTTTTTCCCTGATACTCCGCCATATGGGAGAAAAGATATGGACCTGCGACATCTCCTGCTGCATATACATCAGAATTTGTAGTCTGTAGATATTTGTTAACGGTAATTCCCTTTTTATGGGTTTTAATCCCTCCCTTTTCCAGATCAAGCAGTTCTATATTTGCTTTTCGTCCAACTGCTACAAGTATCTGTTCTCCAGCTGTCTTAAACTCTTTACCATTTTTTTTGCCACTTATACTTATTCCACGGGCTTGTTTTTTCACTTTCTGTACAGAGGTATTTACTTCTATTGAAATACCCTCATTTATCAGTATCTCTGATATTCTGCTGCTTATCAGTTCGTCGTCTTTAGGGAGGATTCTATTGTTTCTCTCAACAATTGTCACAGAGACCCCAAGTCTGTTTAGAGCCTGCCCCATCTCCACTCCAATTGGACCGCCACCAAGAATTATCAGGCTTTTTGGAAGTTTTTTTATTTTAAAAAGAGTTTCATTGGTTAGAAAATCAACATCATTTAAGCCTTCGACAGGGGGTATAAGAGGAGATGTCCCTGTAGCAATAATAATTTTTTTGGCAGAGATCTCTTCATTATTTATCATAAGAGTTCTTTTGCCTGTAAAGGATGCAGTACCGTTGATGTAGTCAATTCCTTTTTCTTTTAAGACATCAGGAGATTCATGGTGAAAAACTCTGGTCTGAACTTTCTTTACTATATCCATTATTTCACTGTTTACAGGCAATTTACCTGTTAAATCTCTAACAATATGTGATTTATTTGCGAGGTTTATAAGAGTTTTACTCGGAATACATCCATTCCATGTGCATTCTCCGCCCATCAGATCTTTTTCTATGAGAAGTGTTTTTTTTCCAAAACCACTGCTTGTATATGCTGCTGTTATCCCGGAGCCACCACCGCCGATTACAATAATATCCCATTTTTTCATTACGGCCTCTATACATTATAAATATAATAAAGAATATAATGCCGGAAAAATCAAAGATCAATATTTATTTATGCTGAATAGATTTAATCGCGTAAATTCCTGTATCCCCATACGAATCGCTGAATAATACCTATTACGGTTAATCCTGAAACAATAAAAAAAAGAGGAGGAAGACTCAGAGGGAAAAGGTAGAAAAGTATATAGAAGAATACAGTTTCAGATCCTTCAACAAGACCTGTCGGCATGGGTATGGATGTTAGATTATCTTTCTTGTTATTGGTTTCGGATGATCCCTGTAGAGCTGAAAGGTACATCCACGAGGCCGAGTTAATATAAAAAACTGCAAGCATGAGAGAAAGAGCAGGATAAGATAGGGCTCCTGTATTATAAACAATGGTAAGTGATATCGGAATAGCGGCATAGATAATAAAATCGAGCATGAGATCCAGATAGCCGCCCCAGTTGCTCTGTCTGTTGCTGACTCTTGCAACAGTACCATCTAGGCCGTCTGTGATTCTGTTTAAAATCCAGAATAGAAGTGCAAGATTCATTTGTCCGGAAAAAATAAAATAGCAGCTTAAAAGACCAAGGCTGAATGAAATTAACGTTATCTGGTTTGGATTTAATATGCCTGCAATTTTATTTGCTGTGGATCGTAGAACCCTGTCTTTCAGAGGTCGTAAGTGTTTATCAAACATAATAGCTATAGTAAACAATTCATCAGATACTGTCTAATCTCTTCCAGATTTATTGTAATTGGCTGGATAATATTTTTTCCTGTGGATTTTCGCATAGTATATTAGTTATATTAGAAATAATGATTATAAAGTAAGTCATCTAGAGGAGTTTAAGATGAAAAAGTGGATAAAACCTCTTCTGTTAATTTTAATAGGTGCAGGCCTGTTCCTGATATTGAAATTTTCTCCCCTAAAGAACTATATGGATTTTCAGAGTCTTTACGAAGGCCGTAATAATCTTCTGGAATATGTAAACAACTACTATATACTTTCGGTACTTGTCTATATTGGAATCTATTTTGCTGTTGTTGCACTTTCCATTCCCGGAGCAACGATTCTTACCCTTCTTGGGGGATTCTTTTTCGGACCCTGGGCTGGAACTCTGGTTGTTAATATAGGGGCAACCCTGGGAGCCTTTGCTATCTTTCTTATAGCCCGTTTTTTTCTCGGAGAAAATCTGCAGAAAAAATATGAAAAACAGCTGGATAAATTTAACAGGGAAATATCTGAAAATGGTAAAAACTATATGCTTACATTGCGGTTAATTCCCATCTTTCCATTCTTTCTGATAAATATTCTGGCGGGTCTTACAACTCTTCCGGCCTTTACCTTCCTCTGGACAACAGCCCTTGGGATAATTCCAGGATCCTTTGTCTATGCCTATATAGGTTATGCAGGAAAAAGCATTACAGAATCCAGGGGAGTTTTTACACCACAGATTCTTCTGGCTCTTATTCTGTTATCCGTTCTGAGTTTAGTCCCTGTTTTGGTTAAGAAACTCAAAACCCGAAGGAATTCATGATATGGAAAAAATATTACTGTTTATCTTATTTCTTTCTGTTCTTGCAGGTGCCGGTGCAGAGGTGTATTTTTCTGAGAATTTTTCAAATACTGAGAAGTGGGAAGCTTTGATTTTTCCTAAGATAAAGAGTCATACCGTTTATAGTATCGAAGAAGGAAAATATTTAAAAATTGAATCTGACAGCTCCGCATCGGGACTGATAATGACAGGCACTTTCGATGTGTCCAAATATTCTATCCTTACCTGGAGATGGAAGGCAATGAATATTTTTGAAAAAGGGGATGCTAGAAAAAAAAGCGGAGATGATTATCCTGTCAGAATATATGTTGTTTTCGAGTATGATCCTGATTTTGTCGGTTTTGGTCAAAGGCTTCAGTATGAGAGTATAAAACTCATCTATGGTGAATATCCCCCTCTGGCAAGTATCAGTTATATATGGAGCAACAGAAATATTAATGCCGATTTTATATACAGTCCCTATACCAGGAAGGCTGCAATGATCCCTGTAGAATCAGGAAGTGAAAATCTTGGAACCTGGCAGAGTTACAGTGTAAATATTCTGGATGACTATAGAAAAATATTTGGAACTGAACCACCCCAAACTGCTTCTCTGGCAATTATGGGAGACTCTGATAACACCGGAGAGGCATCTCTGGCCTATATAGATTTTATACGCCTGGAGTCGGAATAGAGTATTCATATTTTTTTACTGCGGAGTTTTTTATTTAATCTTAATAAAACTTTGAAAATATTGATTGACAGAATATATTATTGACTCTATACTTACTTTGTACGATAAACAAACAAAGTGGGTGATATGAAAAAAGGGGATCTGGTTCTGGTAAAAAATACAAATATGAGTACAGTCTTGGATATCATTCGTACTGCAGGCCCCGTTTCCCGGGCTCATATTTCCAGATTAACCGGTCTGAGCAGATCAACATGTTCTGTTCTGGTAGATGAGATGATTTCCGAAGGGCTTGTCATCGAAATGGGAAAACAGGAATCCTCCGGCGGAAGAAAGGCCATTCTTCTTAAATTAAACTATGAGGGTGGAAGAGCTATTGGAATTAAAGTGATGCAGAACCATATTGCAGCTGCATTGGTGGATCTTAGTGGGAAAATAATAAAAATACAATCCAGAGATTTTCCGAAAGATTCTGATAAATCAGACTTCATTGAAATTCTAATATCTGTTGTGTTGTTGTTAACTGCCTATGAAAAAAATAACACTAACAAAAATATTCTTGGTATAGGTATAGGTGTTGGTGGGAAGATTGATTTTCATACAGGAACTTTAATTGAAAGTTCAATTATTAATCTGCTCAATGTTCAAATAGGAAAGATTCTGGAAGAAAGGACAGGTATCCCTGTATATCTTGAAAATGATGTGAATGCATTTGCAGTTGGTGAAAAGTATTTTGGGGCTGGAATTCACTATCATAATCTCCTTTGTGTTACAGTTGGACAAGGTATTGGTGCAGGTATCATTGTTGATGATAACCTATTTAGGGGAAGTCACCATATTGCTGGTGAATTCGGACACATTCGAATAACGGACAGTAATTCTGCAACTATATGTACCTGCGGAAAAAATGGTTGTCTTGAAGCCTATTCGTCAAATCAAGCGATTATCAATTATTTTCTGGTACTTACGGGAAAGAAAATTAGTATAGAAGAAATAACTATTCTGGCAGAACAAGGAGATAAATCTGCTCTGGAGGTATTCCGGAAGGCGGGAACTTATCTGGGGTACGGGATATCGACTCTAATCAATCTGTTCGATCCTGAAACCATAATTATTGGTGGTGAGGGAGCTGTTTATTACAGATACATGGAAAGTGAAATAAACAGAGTGGTCAGAGAAGATGCAGTCTATGGGCTCGCTGAGGAAGTTGAAATCCAGCCAGTGTTATTCGATGATAATTTGTGGATACGCGGTGCAGCGGCTCTGGTTGTAAGAGAAGTGTTCAGAAAAAAAACATGATTTAGCCAGTTATGGGGTATTATGGTTGGAGAAAGTAACATAAAGAAAGCATTGTGGGTGTCATTTTTTATATTCCCGTCTTTTGCAGGACTGATAATATTTACAATTATACCTATCCTTTCCTCGTTTTCATTAACTTTTTTTCAATGGGATCTTATAACTCCTCTTGAATTTGTGGGGTTTGCTAATTTTTCGAGACTTTTCTCTGATTCTCTTTTTCGGGATGCTCTTGGTCATACATTAAGTTTTATTGGTGGATACATCCCTCTTGTTATGATCAGTGGTCTGCTGACAGCAGTTCTTATGAATAGCAGAATCAGAGCAAAAGGTTTCTTTCGTACAGCATTTTTTATCCCTGTTATATCTTCATGGATTGCAGTCGCTTTACTATGGACATGGATGTTTAATCCTAAATTTGGTCTTGTAAATTACTTACTGTCCTTGTTAAAAATAAACGGGCCTGCCTGGCTGTATGATCCCTCATGGGCGATGACAGCAATTATTATAACAAGTGTGTGGAAAGATACTGGTTTCGTAATGATGCTTTTCCTTGCCGGTTTGCAGGATATACCTCTGAACCTGATGGAAGCATCTTCAATTGACGGGGCAGCAAAAATAAGACAATTTTTCAGTTTGACATTACCTTTATTGTCACCCACCACTTTTTTTGTGCTGGTGATCTCACTAATTAACTCTTTTCAGGTTTTTGATCAGGTATGGGCAATGACTGAAGGCGGCCCTGCGGGTTCAACCAGTGTACTGGTTGAACAGATCTATAAGAATGCATTCAGGTACAATAATATGGGGTATGCATCTACAATTTCCCTTATCCTTTTTCTTTTTATTCTATTGATAACTCTATTCCAGATCCTCGGTCAGAAAAAGTGGGTTTATTATGAATAAAAGAAAGTATAATCCTGTTTTACTTATCTCTTATATATTAATTATCATTGCCTCATTAGTTATGATTTTGCCTTTAATGTGGATGGTGTCAACATCCTTGAAAACGAATCAATATACTCTGAGAATGCCTCCGAAATTTATTCCTGAACATCCAACATTAATTAGCTATAAAACGCTGTTTTCCCTCTTTCCCATGATACGTATGTTAGTAAATAGTATTGTTGTTTCTGTTTTTGTTACAGGGGGACAGATTCTTACCAGCCTTATGGCAGGATATGCTCTTGCCAGAATACAGTTTAAGGGACGGAATTCCCTATTCATACTATTTTTGGCAACTATGATGGTTCCATATCAGGTTACTTTAATTCCACTGTTTATTTCCATGCGTTATCTTGGATGGTTGAACTCGTATCTTGGATTAATTGTCCCCATTCTGCATACCGCGTTCGGAACATTTCTCATGAGACAGGCTTTGATTACCATTCCCAGAGAAATAGAGGAATCAGCTTTTATAGATGGAGCAAATCATCTTCATGTATTTTCAAGGATAGTTGTGCCTCTTGCTAAACCTGCTATAGCTACCCTGATGGTACTTGCTTTTATGGCATCATGGAACTCGTTTTTATGGCCGCTGATTGTTGCTAAAAGCGATAGTATGATGACCTTGCCTGTAGGACTTGCAGCTCTTCATGGAAGATATGAAACAAAATGGAATATGGTCATGGCCGGTGGGGTTATTTCCCTGATCCCTATTATTGTTGTTTTTCTATTTGGTCAGCGTTATTTCATACAGGGAATTTCCCGTAGTGGAATTAAGAATTAGGAATCCATAGGTGTGTATCACCTAAATAAATATAAGGAGAATTGTGATGAGAAAAGTTATTATTGCTTTATTGCTAATAGCTGGTGTTGTAATGATGGCAGGAGCCGGAGGCCTAAAGGAAAATATAGTTACTACTGATTTGGAGAAAACGGAAATAACTTATTTTACCTTCTCAGCAGCCCCTGACCACCTGGACCATCTAAATGAGATGATAGCAATTTTTGAAGAGGAAAACAAGGATATCACTATTAAAGTGGAAACTGCCGGATGGGATGATTATTTTAACAAACTTCAGGTAAATATCGCAGGGAAACTCGCTCCGGATGTTTTTGAGCTGAATTATGAGAATTTTGTTACCTATGCGTCCAAGGGTGCATTATACAATATGGATACCCTTGCAGCAGATGACAGTAGTTTTTCGGCAGACATCTATTATCCCAGGTCGTATGGCTCTTTCAGTTATAAAAATACTCAGTATGGCCTTCCTGAAACATTTTCTACTGTAGTCCTTTTTTATAATGAGGATCTTTTTGACCAGGCTGGAGTTGGATATCCGGAAGAGAGCTGGACATGGGAAGATGCAATTGGAGCCGCAAAGCAGATCAGGGATGAAGATAAGGATATATGGGGACTCTTCAGCGACATTCAGTTTTGGGAGTTCTATAAAAAAATCGCACAAAACGGTGGTTCCGTATTTGATGGTGCTGGAAATGTAGTAATCGATTCTCCTGAGAATATAGAAGCTCTTCAGAATATGCTTGATATCCAGAATAAGTACAATATCATGCCCACTGATGCACAGATGGGCGGTGTGAGTGATGGTGATTTGTTTATGTCAGGTAAACTGGGTATGCTTGTCAGCGGAATATGGATGTTCGGTGCTTTCAGTGAAGCTGACTTTGACTGGAATATTGAGGTGGAACCGGGAATGAGTAAGAAAGCAACTCATTTCTTTGCAAATGCACTAGTTATAAGTAGCAGTACAGACAAAGCCGATGCTGCATGGAAGTGGGCAAAGTTTTTTACTTCCAGCAATGAATCCGCTAAAATGAGAATTCGAACAGGATGGGAGTTACCCACAATTAGTGACCCGGATGCTGTATCCGCTTACCTGACTGCTGGAAATCCGGAAAACCGTCAGGCAGTCTTCAATTCCCTGAAATATTCTATTGTTCCACCGGTGATTGAGCGGCAGAATGAATTGCAGGATGGTATTGGTCTTCTGCTTCAGAAAGCTGAATTAGGGACACTTACTGCTGTAGAGGCATTGTCTCAGGCAGCAGAATTACTGGAGGACTTAAAATAGTCTTTCTGCATCAAATGGATTCCTGCTGTATAAACTGCAGGAATCCTCGTTTATCTTTTATATATATTCAAGTTGGAGCTCAAATTGAAGTATACGATAACTCATAAACCCTTTGGAATGGGCAATCCCTATCTACAGGGACCAGAGGAAAGAATACCCAGGTTTCCATCGGTTAGGGACAGAACAAGTATCGGAATTATTACCAGCCCCCAGGACAGCGATATGGATCTCTATGCCAAAGTCTCGGTGAACGGGATCGAACCGGAACCATTCAAGGCAGAATGGGTGGAAGACAGGGATGGGATAAGCTGCTGGAAGGTAGACCTTCCTGATATGCAGGCTTTTGATCTGGTGGAATATTACTTTGAACAGACTAAAGAGAACATTCTTAAAGAAAGTGACCGGGAATATTTTTCATATACTGTTGACGGTTTCTTCTCTGTGACATCTGTACTTGCCTGTCAGAAAAACAAGGATACACTCCTCCTTTTGCTCAAGGTTAAAAATTTATCTATTCAGAGAACCTTTGATTTTTCCAAACCTGGAATTATTGGAATTACACAAACAAATTTTATTTTAGAAGCCAATAATGAGGAGTTTAACGATATTACTCTGATCGATGGAGTATTTAAAACCAGGTTGAAAGATCATAGTATTATTGTTTTACCGGAAAGTGGATGTGTATCTGTTGAAAATAGTCATGGTAATAGTGTGTATTTGGAAATGGAGGCAATGGAATTTCGTTTCGGTACGGATGAGAGAGTTGTGAGTCTCCGGAATACCCTTGCTGCTTCCTGTGAAGAGATGTTTTTTGGTTTTGGTGAACGCTTCAATAGTCTTGATCAGAGGGGGAATCGACTTGATGTTAGGGTGTTTGAAGAGTACAAGTCCCAGAGTGAAGGCAGTAAAACATATCTGCCTGTCCCTTTTTTTCTGTCATCCGGAGGTTGGGGACATTGTATAAATTCCAGACGTAAAGTCAATTATGATCTGAGGTCTGATACTTCCTGGACCTATGAAGTAGAAATAGAGAATAGTGATCTGGAATGTTTTGTCTATACAGGTACTCCGTCTGAAATTCTTAAAAATCAGGCTCAACTCTCCGGATTTCCGGTTCTTCCTCCTGACTGGGTTTTTGGTCCATGGATGAGTAGTAATGAATGGAACAGTCAGGAACGTGTATTGAGAGAATTAAATAAAGGCAGAGATCTGGATATCCCTGCAACAGTTCTGGTTATTGAAGCCTGGAGTGATGAAAAAAACTTCTACATATGGAATGATGCCAGGTATAGGGTAAAGGATGGTGCTGATCATTTTTCTTATAGTGATTTTACTTTCCCGGCAGACGGATTATGGCCGTCTCCAGAGGCAATGGTCGAAGAGATCCACAGGGATAATACCAAACTTGTTCTTTGGCAAATTCCTGTACTTAAGAAATTGGAAGAGGGTATTAGCTGTGAGCAAAATGCCATGGATCTTCAGTATATGATTGATAAAAATTATTGTGTTCTGGATGGAACTGATAAACCCTACAAGGTGAAGCCCTGGTGGTTTGCAGGGAGCCTTGTAATTGATTTTACCAATAGTGAAGCAACTAAGTGGTGGTTGAAAAAAAGAGAATATCTAATTGATGATCTCGGCATTGATGGTTTCAAGACTGACGGCGGCGAACATCTTTGGGGCAGAGAGCTTGGTTTTTGCGATGGCAGAACTGGCTCGGAATTGTGGAATGACTATCCTAATCTTTACATAAATAGTTATTTCAAATTCATTAATAAAAAAAATGGCGGTATTACATTCAGTAGATCCGGGTTCATGGGGGTTCAGGCCTCGCCTGTTCATTGGGCAGGGGATCAGGATTCCACATGGGAAGCGCATCGATCGGTTCTGAGATCAGTTTTGAATTCAGGTATTTCCGGTATTCCCTTTATGGGGTGGGATATTGGTGGTTTTAGCGGGGAGATTCCTACAGCAGAACTGTATCTTAGATCAACAGCTTTTGCATGTTTCGGTTCCATAATGCAATACCATTCAGAGTTTTATGAGCATAGAACTCCTCATGTAGACAGAACTCCATGGAATATTGCAGATCGAACAGGGGTTCCTGAGGTTATTGATATTTATCGTTACTTCGCAAAACTTCGTATGTCCCTGATACAATATATTAAGCAGGAAGCTGAATATTGCACTATGAGTGGTGAACCTCTAATGAGAGCCATGTTTATCGATTATCCTGATGATCCGCTATGCTGGAAACTTGAAGATCAGTATAAGTTCGGACGTTATCTGCTAGTCTGCCCCATAATGTATGAGGGACAGGATAAACGGGAAGTTTACCTGCCCGAGGGGGAGTGGTACGATTTTTTTACTGATAAAAAATATAAAGGCGGAAAGAAATATTTATTTACGGTACCTTTGAACAGAATCCCTGTTTTCAGGAAAAGGACAGCCCTGCTCGATAGTATAATACTGCCTGAAGAAGTTAATATATGAACCATGATGATCTCTATTTGAAAAGTGTAGATATTATAAAATTGAACCAGCATTTATCAGGAGGTTATGTGGCATGCCCAACCTTTTCCATTTATAACTACAGCTGGTTTAGGGACAGCGCTTATATTGCATATGCAATGAATCTGGCAGGAGAATACGACAGTGCAGAACGATTCCATTCATGGGCAGTGGAAAATATCAATAAACGGGAACTTCAGGTGCGTCGAATGATAAACGGAAACCTGGATAATTATGAAGATATTCTTCATACCCGGTATACCTTAAACGGGGATGAAGGCTCTGATGAATGGGAAAACTTCCAGTTGGATGGTTTCGGTGTCTGGCTTTGGAGTCTCTATGAATACATTCAATTATCCGGAAGAGTGCTTACAGAATCAATGAAAAAAGCAGTTAAACTGGTTTCAGATTATCTTTCTGTACTTTGGGTAAAACCCTGCTATGACTGTTGGGAGGAATATCGAAATGAGAAACATATCTATACTATGTCTTCTATATACAGAGGACTTCAATCTGTAGATAAACTTTTAAACAGGAATTCCTATCATGGAATTTCGATACAGATTAGGGACTGGATAATAAACAATGGTGTAACTAATGGTTCTCTCTGCAAGTACGAGGGAAGTGATGCTGTCGATTCAAGCCTTTTAGGGGTATATTTCCCTAATAATGTCCTAGGTAATAGAGATCCGATTATGAGGCGAACTGTGGAAAGGATCCAGCGGGAATTATATAAAAAAGGGGGGATTCACCGTTATACTTCAGATACCTATTACGGTGGAGGTATATGGATTTTATTGACTGCCTGGCTGGGTATATGGCTGGTTGATGATGGAAAATATCTGGAAGCTGCAGAAATACTTGACTGGATTTGCTCTAAAGCGGATATTAATGGGCTGTTGGCAGAGCAGCATTCTGAATCATTAAATGATCCCTCATTCCTTTCCTACTGGAATGAAAAATGGGGAATATCTGCAAAACCCTTATTATGGTCCCATGCGATGTATATTATACTTTATAAGAAATTATATCCTGATAAATAAGTGTGTTGGAAAATAAGAAGCCAGGATAGAAGGCTTTTACCCCATACTAAGACCCCTGTGTGGGTGCTACTATTCCCCCCCCCTGATTTTTTGGTGCTTGTTGACTCCTTCAGGGAGTGCCATCAAAAATATACCAATACAATTGCAGATTTTGCAATCCCTTTACAAAAATACCATAAAGGGCATAATAACAGCTATGAAAAGCGGAGAGAAGCTGACACCCCAGGTAATTCTGGGAATCAGACTTGCAATTAATGATTCAGACGGACAGGAAGTACTGTTTACAGGTGAGCTGGACGAAGATGGGCTTGTTGCGGCTGTTGAGGTGGCGGCAAGAGGTAACGACAGTGCGGCGCCTGCTCTGTATCCCTTTATGCTGGAGAGTGATGTTGTTATACA
>JAJRQE010000317.1 GCA_024280415.1 Spirochaetota bacterium
ATCCGCAGGTAACATTAAAACCCTCAACTGCAAAATTATCCTTTACACCAAAGGGAATTCCTCCAAGAATCCCATTCGAATCACCCATACCGGAAACGCGATCAGGATCAAACTCCAGAAAACTACCGATTTTTTTCTCCCACTCCCGGGCATATTCAATATAAGATTCTTTATGACTGGAGAGAACATAATTCCAGCCCCTCCCGATATTTTTGGCCTCAGCATCCATGATCTATCCTTAAAGTACGTTTGGAATAATAATAAAACGCCCGTCAGTTTCGGGAGCATTGGCAATCATCTTATCAGTCACATCCGCTGAGGAAACAGAATCCTCTCGGGTAACATTTTCACCGGAAAGAGTCTGCACTGTAGCATCCAGACCATCAACGTCCACACCCTCCATAACAGAGAAGTATTCGAGCATCCTGGAAACCTCCACCGCAAGTTTTTCCGCTTCCGCCTCGTTAAGTTCCAGTTTTGCAAGTTTCGCCGTTAAATATAACTCATCTAAATTCATAGTCTATTTTTATACTCCTACATAAATTAAAAGTCAATAATAGAGCGCATCCCCAAATTAACTAAACTTACAATAATAAAAGCTTTTACCAGCTATCTGACCATTAAACACCCCTAATAATTATAAATATCAGAGTAACTACCCTGAATAATTGACACTTTCCACTTCATATTATTGATTTATCAGGGGGCATCCCCTGGTTGCATGGACGAGCAGGTTGGGTCGCATACCCGAGCAATAGACGAAGTCTATGACCAGGAACAGTGATCGGTATCTTTATGGTTAAACCCAGCAGTTTAGATTACAGGCAGAGTTCTTTTAACCAGACCGGTTCCTGCTTAAACTTTACACTGTTAAAATAACTCGAGACCTATACCCAGATCAAACCCCTTATGTCCGGCAAAGTAGAGATAGAGCTTTCCATTATAAAATAAAGCAGAAGGCGACCTTAGCTCCTCTTCAGTCCAGAGAAAATCCTCTTGTTTAAGAAGAGGGAACTACTGTCCCACTCACCGGAAGATCTTTCCAGAACTGCATCCTGTGGTTATAAATTCCAGTTGACTCCATTATCAGATACCAGCCGGTAGATTTTAATATTACCGTCAAAATCAACAGAAGCAGATGCATACATTACAAACTGATTGCCATAGTATAAAACGTGGGGGTCATTCCAGTTGGAGTCTGAAAAAAAATCACCCGTTTTAATAATAGGGTTTGAAATACTTAATTCTTCCGATTTTAAACCTGAATTACAGCAATAAAAAAATAACTTAAATATTTCATATCTTCCCAAGAATACACCATTTTAGGGACATAAACTATATTTTATCCCCCGAAGCTTTTACGATATGCTGCTCTTTCTACTTTAGAAATACTTCCTATCGAATATAATACCGGTATAGTGGTGTAAATATAGATAGAATGGGCGATTATGATTGAAGCGAAAACCGCAATGTTGGTAGCAATGGTCGGAGATGGTATTGATGATGCTCCTGCATGCCATGAGTTCAGTTAATGTTATCTGGAATTCTCTTCGATTAAATAAAAGAGCATTTAAAACAGATACTCACAATATGCATGCTTTATTTTCTTGATAGATGGGGAGTATTGATGTATGATTTTTAGGTAGTAACATTATCTTACATCAAATCCAATGCAGGCAAAACCAGTTACGGCAGTTTGTACTTGCAGGATTTACCAGTCAGACTCTGACGAATTTTGTTAAGAGAGACAGATGTCGGGAAAAAGTTGATATGAAACAAGTTTTAATCCTTAAATTTATTCGAAATAACCAAGTGGAGATACAATTCTCCTATAACCAGGCAATAGTAGATATTGTAAAATCAATACCAAATAGAAAATATAATCCCGAAAGAAAAATATGTACTGTATCTGATTACAAAGAATCAAAAGAAACCCTTTTAAACTACTTTGACAGCTCAATTATTCTACAGGTTGAATATGCAGAAGGAATTAAACCGGTAATCCCGGAAGCGTACAGATCAGAACTGAATATTAAGAGATACAGCCCGAATACAAAAAGGGCCTACTTTTCCGCATTTTCCGGCTTTATCTATTACTACAGAAACAGAAAACTTAGAGACCTTACAGACAATGATGTTGATAATTATATAAATCATCTTGTTAGCAATAAAAAAGTATCGCCCGCCGTACAGAAACAGGCAGTAAATGCAGTAAAATTCTATTTCGAAAAAGTATTAAGGCGAAAGGTAGATAATTATCATTATAAATATCCTAAAAGAGAAAAATCACTTCCACAGGTTTTAAGTGAAAAAGATATTACAAAAGTCCTCCTGGCTCTTAAAAATCTTACACACCGAACCATACTTACAGTAATCTACTCTGCAGGATTAAGACTTAGCGAAGTTCTGAATCTGAAACTCCAGGATATCGACTGGGACAGAAAACTCATAAGGGTAAAAATGGGTAAGGGACGGAAGGACAGATACACTCTTCTATCTCCAAAACTAGAAAAACTCCTTAAAGACTACCTTTATTACTACAAACCAGCAGACTACCTTTTTGAAGGACAAAAAGGGGGCAGATTTTCTCCAAAAAGTGTTCAGAACATAATGGAAAAAGCAGTAAAAACTGCCGAAATAACAAAACATGCAACAGTTCACACATTAAGACACAGTTTTGCAACACATCTTCTGGAAAATGGAACAGATCTACGGTATATCCAGGAACTGCTCGGACATGCAAGCAGCAGGACAACAGAAATATATACCCATGTAAGTAAAAAATCGATCGGTAAAATAAAAAGTCCTCTGGATAACCTGGATCTGTAGATATACGAATAGGCAATACCCACTATTAGGGATGTTTTTCAGCATATTACTCCATTTTTACCATGATACCTTGCAGTTTCTATCCAATAAGGATACGGTTAATATATCACTAACTTTTACACCGCTACCCAGGAGTTGTCAGCAATTCCTCCGCATGGGGGTATTTTTTAATGGTTTTTTATAAATTGTTGGTTTTAAAGAGAGTGGGTGTTTTAACGTAATTTTGTTTCCTGAATTTGTTCTATTTTCTAAAATAACTTTTTTTAAACCTTTCAAATCCATTATATAAGGTAGAACAATTTTACCATACCCCAGTATTGTTTTCCAGTTAATAATTTGAAATTGAAATTAACCAAAACAATATCACCGAAAGTTAGCAATAATTCTCTATCCCAATATTCTGACTTTTTTCCAGACTGCCGGTATTTCAATTTAGGAGTTTTTTGATTTTAAATACTTGTTCTGTTGAACGTAAAATCTCCCAGGGTTGGATTTGAAGATTGAAAAGCTGTTTTCCAGTAAACAGTTAAAGAAGCTTAAAATAAGAG
>JAJRQE010000318.1 GCA_024280415.1 Spirochaetota bacterium
ACACCCTGAAGCAGCTTCCTGCGGATTGACAGAAACTGAAGCTCTGAGTCGGGGCATAGAGGTTAAAACTGCTACTTTACAAATGAGGATAAGTGCAAGATACTATGCCGAAAACGGTCATACTCCGGGTCTCTGCAAGGTCGTTGTAAATAAAAAGAATAACAGAATACTGGGTATTCATCTCCTGGGGTCTCCCTGTTCAGAGATGATTTTCGGAGCAGCCCTTATGATGCAGTCGGGTATGACAATTTCTGATGTTAAACAAACAATCTTTCCTCATCCAAGTGTTTCAGAAGTGATACGGGAGACAATTCTTGCGATCGAATAGGTTTGAGTGTATATGCAATTCTGCTTTGTAAGAAGAATTATTAGATGAGGAGTTATACAGATGACGAACTATTTTAAATGGAAATCAGATTTTTTAACTGGGAATTTAAAGGTTGACGGACAACATCAATATTTATTTAAACTGGCAAATCATTTACAGGAATCAGAGGTTTCTGAATGTAGAACTGTGATTATGGAGTTGTACAGGTATACCAGAGTACATTTTTCTGCAGAAGAAGAGTTAATGTCCCTTTCCAAATATCCTCTGCTGAAGGATCATATTAAACTGCATGAAAATTTGATTACCATATTAAATGATCTTTCTTCTCAGTTTGAAGAAACGACTGAATCCAGAGATGATCTGGTTGCTTTTTTTGGGAATTGGATAGTAAACCATATTCTTAACGAAGATCTTAGATTTGCTAACTTTATAGAGTAATCAGGCAGAGGAATTAAATAATAATAAAGCAGGAAGTTCAGAGAAGATTATAATTTACAATAGTATTTTAGTGCAAAGTGTATAGAGCTTATTGCAAAACTATCTTTTTTCAAGAAGCTGTTATGGGGTCGAAAAGTTAAACTTTTACTATTGTTTTTAAGTCTGAATTTATATAGGATTGCAGAATGGATAAATTAGATATGGTCTTCAAAAAGGCATTAGAGGCAAGAAATAATGCGTATGCACCTTATTCAGGATTTAAGGTAGGAGCTGCTCTTGCAGTAAAGGGAATGGATAGACTCTTTTCTGGTTGCAATGTAGAGAATGCCAGTTATGGAGGAACCATTTGTGCAGAAAGAACGGCAATAGTCAGCAGTATTGCTGTTTTAGGAAAGGTTGATTTGGAGTTTTGTGTAGTAGTTACAGATTCTGTTCCTCCTTCGCCTCCCTGTGCTCTGTGTTTGCAGGTTTTTTCAGAATTTTGTGATCCTGATTTTCCAATATATCTTGCTACCCTGAAGGGTATAGAAAAAAAGTTTTTTCTAAGAGATCTCCTTCCAGTCCCATTTAATAAAATTCCGGATTAAGATTTTGTTGCTGGAAGAAGTAGACCACTGGTTGGATCTGATGAATAAAACCCAGAGATTTGAGGTTTTTAAAATTCTAAGTGAATATCTTTCATCCAATGAATTGAAATCAGTAATGGAATCTCTCAATAGAGGGAATGATATCCTTTTGATCCATAGAAATATGGGATTAATTAGAAAATATTATGTTGATCTGATACGTATTCATAATACCTTGAATTGAACATTGACCAGAGCTGAAATTACCACTTTTCACACAGTCTGAGAGTCTGTGTTTTGGGTCATACCCTCTGGATAATTTGTAAATTCCCCTTATCTTTAACCTTCTTATTTTTTAACGCTAAACCCCTCCGGGTTATTAGTTTGCCATCTCCAGGCATCCTCACACATCTCTTCTATACCCCTTTCTGCCTGCCAGTCCAGTTCGTTCCATGCTTTTTTAGGAAGAGCGTAGCAGGATGCAATATCTCCGGGTCGCCGATCTGTGAAACGGTAGTTTATTTTTTTCCCGCTTGCTGCCTCAAAAGCATGAAGAGTTTCGAGGACACTGTAACCATTACCGGTTCCCAGGTTGTAAATGGAGAGGCCTGAATTATCAATAATCTTTTTAAGAGCTTTCAGATGGCCCGTAGCTAAATCGACAACATGAATATAATCCCTTACTCCTGTACCGTCAGGTGTGGCGTAGTCATTTCCAAAAATTGAAAGTTCCGTTAGTTTACCAACTGCAACCTGGCTTATATATGGCATTAAATTATTGGGTATTCCATTGGGATCTTCCCCGATAGTCCCGTTCTTATGGGCACCAACTGGATTAAAATAGCGAAGTATTACAATATTCCAGTCCCTGTCAGATTTAAATAGATCACCAAGAATTTCTTCTACCATGAGTTTCGTTCTTCCATAGGGATTTGTCGCATTTAATGGAAAACTCTCATCGATGGGTACTGTTGCAGGATCCCCGTACACGGTAGCCGAACTGCTGAAAACAATATTTTTTACATTATTTTCTGACATTGATTCCAGAAGTGTTATGGTTCCTGTAATATTATTATGATAGTATTTTAAAGGGATATTAACTGATTCACCAACTGCTTTGAATGCTGCAAAGTGAATGACTGCATCAATGTTGTTTGTTTTAAAAATATCATCCAGGATTTTTTTATCCAGAATAGAATGTTTATAGAATTTGACCGGTTTACCTGAGATTTTTTCAACTCTTTTTAATGCTTCCATGCTGCTGTTACTAAGATCATCTATAACTACCACATCATGATCAGCCTTATGCAGCTCAATGATTGTGTGACTCCCAATGTATCCTGCACCGCCGGTTACGAGAATTGTCATTTTTAAACTCCTGTTTTAAAACCTTATTTAATTTATTACTACAAAGATTCAAGATAATCAACAACTACCACAAAAGGTGGTGGCTTTAGCTCAAATAAATAGGAG
The DNA here is from genome assembly GCA_024280415.1 of Spirochaetota bacterium. GTDB lineage: Bacteria > Spirochaetota > Spirochaetia > B11-G9 > B11-G9 > JAJRQE01. The sequence continues at coordinate 2,806 of JAJRQE010000318.1, forward strand.
TCTAAGACTATATACCAGTCAAAATTGTTTATTTAGGGAAGAGCTGCTTTTTTGATGCAGAATAAAAAGCTTATATCTTCTTTGTTGCTCATTCATCTGTTTGTATGATAATCTTATCTAATATCGCTTTTAAATATAATTCAGTACAAGAATATAAGGGAATGAAAAATGAAAAAAATATTTTCACTTCTTCTGTTTGTTATTTTGCTTACTTCCTGCAGCACTACTGGTACTAAGGAATATACTGCAGGAGCGGAATTAATACCCCTTGATCCTGCAGTTGCCTCGGGGGTACTCGAAAATGGTATGCATTACTATATCAGAGAAAACAGTGAACCTCGGAACAGGATTGTTCTGAGACTTGTACTGAATGCAGGATCTGTTCTTGAAGATGAAGATCAGCTGGGACTGGCTCATTTGGTTGAACACATGGCATTTAACGGTACAGTTAAATTTGAAAAACATGATATTATAAACTATCTTGAAAAGACAGGAATGAAGTTTGGTGCAGATATAAATGCACATACAGGCTTTGATGAGACAGTATACAAGATAAGTATTCCTGCTGATGATCCTTCCATGCTGGAAACCGGTCTTGAAATACTTAAGGAATGGGCTTTTGAAATTACCTTTAATGACGACGAGGTTGATAAGGAACGGGGTGTTGTTGTTGAAGAGTGGCGGGCAGGCCGGGGAGCATCTGCGAGGATGCGGGATAAATATCTTCCTGTTCTTTTCCATGGTTCCCGTTATGCAGAGCGACTGCCTATTGGCAGTATGGATATTATACAGAATAGTTCCTACAGTAGTATAAGGCGTTATTATGAGGAGTGGTACAGACCTGACTTAATGGCTGTGGTTGTTGTAGGTGAGGTGGATACGGAAAGTGTCATAAATCAGATTGGGAGAATATTCGGTTCCTATAAGAAAAGGACAAATCCACGTCTCCGGGAAGAATTTCAGATACCAGACACAAGTTCCAGACAATATTCAATCATTTCAGATTCTGAGGCTTCTGTCACAAATCTGCAGATAATTTATAAACAGAAGCGGGAAGCAGAAAATACTTTAGCCGGATATCGATCTTATATTAAAGGGATTCTAACAAGTATAATGTTTGATCAGAGACTGGGGGAACTGATAAATCAAGGGGATCCACCTTTTATTTACGGATCTGCCGGTTATTCCAGTCTGGTAAGAACAAAATCAGCATTTAGTTTGAGTGCTGTAGTTGGAGATAATGGAGTTGAAAGAGCATTTAGAGCGTTGATTGAGGAGCAGGCCAGATTTCTAAAGTATGGTTTTACCGAACCGGAACTGGATCGTTCCAAAAAAATAGTTCTTAGCTATATTAAATCAATCTACCAGGAAAGGAACAGCACCGAGTCTGTTAACTTTGCAGGGGAACTGTCTGAATATTTTTTAGATGGAGTACCATCTCCTGGTATAGAATGGGAATGGGAGAAGGTAAGGAGTATTCTTCCGGAACTTTCAATAAAGGATTTTATTCCCCTGGCAGAAGAGATCAGAACCGGTAGTTCACCGGTAATTATAATTACCGGACCCGATCAGGACTCTGTACGATATCCCTCAGCGGATGAGCTGGATGCTATATTCAATGATGTAATGGGGGGAAGTATAGATACTTATGAGGATAGTTTTACCGGTTCAGATTTAATGTCGGATATTCCTGAACCTGGATCAGTTATTACCAGGAAATTTGACGAGAACGGTGGTTTTTATATCTGGGAGCTCTCCAATGGTTCCATTGTGGCATTTAAGGAGACAGATTTTAAAAATGATGAAGTTTTATTTTCGGCTTTTAGCCCCGGAGGTTCCTCTCTGGTTGAAGATGATGAGTACTTTTCTGCAACCCTTGCAGCCAGCCTGATAAAGCTCAGCGGTTTGGGCAATTTTAACAACGTTGAGATTAATAAAGTACTTGCAGGTAAACAGGTTGCTGTAACTCCTTATATTGGTACTCTTTTTGAAGGGTTTTCCGGAAGTGCCGTTCCCGGGGATCTTGGAACTCTTTTCCAGTTAATCAATCTCTATTTTACAGGTATCAGAAAGGATGATACAGCTTATCAATCTTTTATTAACCGCCTGGATGGGCTTGTGAAAAACCGTGAGAGCAAACCGGAAGTTGTATTTCAGGATGCTGTAAGATCCGCTGTTTACAATAATCATTTTCGATCGCAAGCTTTGTCCTCCAGGACACTTCTGGATGTTTCGGAGGAAGAGGCTTACAGGGTTTTCAGGGAACGATTTGCTAATCCAGGCGACTTTATATTTCTATTTACCGGGAATATACCGGATAACTTTGAGTCCCTCGTTCTTAAGTATATTGCATCAATTCCTGGAAACAGTGAATCCGAAATATGGATAGATAGAAATATGGATCAGGAAAGGGGTGTAAATACCCTGGATATGCATGTGGGAATCGAACCGAAAAGTACAGTGGTCATACTTTTTTCAGGAAAATATGAATGGTCTCTGGAGAATAACAATATTATTTATGGCCTTAAAGATTTACTGAATATTCGCCTGAGGGAGGAGATTCGTGAGGAGTTGAGCGGAACCTATGGTGTCCGGGTTTCTGTTAGACCAGGTAAATTTCCTAAAGATAAATATTCTGTTTCTATAAATTTTTCATGTGCTCCGGATCGGGTGGCGGAACTTACCGAAAGGGTATTTGAAGTTATTGATGAATTAACAACTTCTTCAGTCTCGGAAGATAATATTACGAAAATAAAAGAGGGATTTAGAAGGGGGTATGAAGAGTCACTAAGGGAAAACAGTTACTGGCTTGGAGTAATGGATGCTGTATTCAGATATAATCTCGAGAGTGGTTATATTTTGGACAAATCCTCACGAATTAATGCAGTAACATCGGATCTTTTAATGGAAGCTGCCGATAGATATCTTGATATGGATAATTATTTTAAGGCTGTCCTTTATCCGGAGGAGTAATATGCTTTAGAAGATTTTCTGCAGCTTTGGTGAATGCCCTGGACGCCGGTCTGTAATCAAAGTTGATAATAATTCCAAGTCCGCTGTTTATTGCTTCGTGAATGAAGGATGAAGTCAGTTTCAGATATACCTCCTTTACTATTTTACCCTCTTTGTCTCTGAATATAAGAGAGTTAAGCTCAAAAGTTTTTGCTGCATTTACAATTTGTTTAGATACCAGTGGAAGAAATGTTTTTACAAGATCAAAATAGGATTTTTTGTATGAATTATCACTCTTCAGAAGGTTCTTTATCTGTGTATACCTGTCTCTCTCTTTCATCTCCTCTTTTTTCCTGGGGATAAAGCTGATCAGGATATCCAAAAGTTTATCAGACTGAAAAAGTTTATAGAGTGAAAAGTAGAACAGCAGTAAACTTCCGCCGTTTTTTAGAGAACCAATGTTTGATTTCTGTATACCTATAAGCACCAGACTGAGCTCTCTATCCAGAGCAGAGCCCGGATCATGGGACATAGGGACAGAGAATAATGATGCCCTGGATTCAAGAGATGCAATTTTTTGATTTATGAGACGTTCAGATTTTATTAACTGTTTTCGAAGTAAATTATTCTGTACCGATTTGATGAATTCGATCAGATATCTCTTCTGATCTTCTGTAAAGAGATTATATTTATCGGTTTTACTCTCTTTTATACTTATTCCAGAGAGAATTGCTATGTATGCGGCAAGATTACCAAGAGCTTCTTCTTTATTGGGAATTACCGGATGTGTTCTGAAGTAAAATTTTATTAGAGTCATCATTCTGCTTGAAATATCTGCTCTGCACTCTATACTTTCAAGTATATCAGTATGGATCATTTCTATAATATTATTAATATTTCGGAGGAGCTGTACAAGTACTCCCGGATCTCCCTGGAGAAGATCCAGTGAACGGTCTTCAGGTATAAAGGCAGTATCAAAAATTTTAAAATCATCCCTGTTTAATGCCTCCTCAGGGGGCATATTTTTATTATAATTGCCAATAACATCAGAAGGGTTGAAATTAAGCTCTCTGTATCCTTTGTAGCGGTTGTGCCACATTATTACATTGTTGTTTCCGGTTTTACCGGAAGCGGCTTTCAGGTATGCTCCTGCAGCTACATGCGAAACAGGTTCAGGGTTCGTAACCAGTATAAGATGATCAGACAAATTAAGAAAATTAAGATTTTCATCTTCCTGTAATCCTGCAGGCATATCATAAATAAGTATTTCATAGTTTTCGTGAAGCTCATCCATGTAGTCCTGTTCAAGCATACTAAACAGGAGTCTGCTATCATTTGAGCCTGATTTTTGAACAGGGAAGAGAATATCCAGGTTTGGCAGAATAGTTATCGTATAGGATTCAAGGGCAGTACCCCTTATTAATGTGGACTCCTTCTGTAAAAACAATTCCATTGGCAGGTCAAAAATTACTGCAACATCTGAGAGCGGATCTACATCTATCAATCCTGTTTTAAAACCCTTTCCTGCAAAATAGATAGCAAGATTAGATCCGGTTGTTGTTTTACCAACCCCTCCCTTCCCGGATGCAATTGCCATGGAAACTGCCATGCCGCCCCCTTGTTTAATTTATGTTGTAAGAATTATGCAAAATATCATTCTGCAGGATACTCTTTAATATTTATCATAAAAATGATTATATGTACAGAAAAAGGATCTTATATAGCTTTTTTCGATTACTGAAAATTGGTCTGTTTTTGGATTGAAGTCATAGGTAAATTTAAAATGTGATGTGGCGTAAAAAGCTCTGTTGTGATATTCTTTAGACTGGAAGAAACATATGTACAAGGAAATAAAAAGTGGGAAAGGCACCTAAAACCGAAAAAGGATCAGGATTACTTGGAATGAGCGGTAAAATACTTTCCGGAAAGGAAGAAGGTAAAGCAGATTCAAAAACTGTGGTTGCTGATATTGTAGGATATATTAATGATCTTTTGGAACATAACGGGAAAGGAAAAGACAGTAAAGAGCTTACTAATATTCTTACCCTCATCAGGAATTACAATGAAGGTATTTCGGGGGGTGTTTCCAATAGTTTCGGGAATAATACAGGTGAAACCAGTACCGCTTTGGAAAAAGCATCTCTTGAGATCTCAATACGCAGGGAGATAGAAGAATTTTATCTCCCTAAACATCTTGTAGAAGCAATAGTTGAAAAGGGAGCGATTCCCACAGAGTCGGAACAGTGTATTGTAGGAATAGGTTTTATTGATATAGCCGACTATTCATTTTTATCAAAATTTCTAACTCCCATGGAGAATCAGATTGTTCTGAACGGGTTGTATGCTTCTTTCAACTGGGTTCTTCAGCAGCATGGCGGTTATCTGAACAAAATTGAAGGTGACAGTCTGATGTTTCATTATGGGGGTAATATAGATCCTAAGATCAGGGATCTGGATCTTGATGAAGCAGAAAAATATATTGCCCAGGAATTATTCTATACATGTATTCATATGCAGAGAGTTGCCTTTCTCTTTAATGATGCAAATGACAGTTTCCTCTATGGAAGTGATAATCCGGATACCAGGAAACAGGTTGATGATGCCTACAGGATAATCCGTACAATGCGGACAAGTGAACTCGCCAAGACAATTAATGCATTTTTCCAGATCAGGATAAGAATAGGAGCTAATATAGGTGAGGTTACTATCGGAAATTTCGGTCCTGAAGGTGGAAAACAGTGGGATATTATAGGTGTTCCTGTAATAATTGCAAAAAGAATGGAATCCACTGCTCCTATTGGAGGATTCCGAATCTCTGAGGAACTTTATACAATACTAAAAGAAACAGGACTGACAGAAGCATACTTTCATCGTTTTAAACGGGAAGCTGAGGCTATGTTTGGTTCCTTCAGTACAATAACCAGGGAAGAATTGTTTAAGTTCGGCCAGGTTACATTGAAAGATAAAAAAGATGTCCAATTCAATACCTATAGTATTCAGGTAAACCCTGCGTTACCCGAAGCTCTGATGAATCAGGTTGAACTTCTTGTAAATCGTGATCAAATGGGGGCACAGCGGATAGTGCAGCTGCTCCAGTACTACAGGGGCAATAAATTTGTAATTAATGCCATAGAAGCCACATTGATAAGCAAAGATGTTGTTATTAGAAAGACAGATATTTTTAACTATATTTTTCCTCTTAGATATAAAGAACTTCTATCTGAATATAAAGACGATAAAGAAAGAGCCGACAGGTTTATTTCAGGTAAGTACAACCTCTTTGAACTTTTTGAGATGATGGGACATCTTCAGGATGTTATTAAGAGTGATATGATTCTTAAAGATAAACCAAATATTATTTTTGAGGATTACGATAGTTATATTAAGGAAACAGATGAATGGATCAGGAAGGAAAATGATCACAAAGAAAAAAGGGTTTATCAGCGTAACTACTTTCATAACTATATCTACCCTATGGTATTTAAGAGTATTACTGCAAGTATATTAGAGTTCCAGCATTTGGAAGGAGAACTTTCAGAGGTCTAGATGTTACTATTTTTTTCCTGCCAGTCCTGCAATTTTTTTGAATTTTTTTTCTATTTTCTCTGATTCAGTCAGTGAAATACCTGCCCTCATAAATATATCTGTGAAGAACTGCCTGAGTTCCTCTTTTTCATTTTTTTTAAAAAAATTAATCTCTTCAAGGGATAATACTACTTTCTCCATGAGATTTTTCATTTTTTCGAGGTCTATTGGAATGTAGCTAACCTTTTCTCTGTACTCTGCTCTGAATAATGAATAAGCAATAACCTGCACGGCCTGGGCAAGATTGAGGGAGGGAAAGGCAGGTGATGATGGTATTTTAACCGCTATATTACAAATGGAAAGCTCCTCTGCAGTGAGTCCGTCCGATTCTCTGCCGAAAACAATAGAAACAGTTCCTCTGCTTAATTCCCCTATTTTTATGGCCAGTTCCTCAGGATAGATTGATAAATATTTGCGCTTCTTTCCTAATCGTCTTGTGACTCCTGCAATAAATACACTTGTTTTAACTGCAGAGTAGAGATCAGTATACCTAATTGAATTTTCATAAATATCATATGCATGTACAGCCAGATTTGCAATTCGTTGGGTATCATAAATTCTCTGACCAGTTATAGCCAGATTATAAATCCCCATAGTTTTCATCGCCCTGCACACAGAACCTATATTTTCACTGGATTGGGGATCTACAAGTATTATCTGAATTTGTTTTGTTTTATTTTCCATTTTTAGTAAAGGGTAGTAAGGAAGGCTTTAGCCTATAGGCTGTCACCCTGACAGCCTATAGGCTAAAAACCTTTTAAACCTATATTGTCTCTACCTATTTTGAACCTACAATACAGAGCCATTCAGCTTCTGCTGCAATATCCTCTCCAACGTAGGCTTTCCCTTTCTGCTTTAACATTTTCGGAGAAATCCTGACATTTTCAATCTCAAAGCGAACTTCATCTCCAGGAACGACCTGTTTTCTGAATTTTGCTTTTTCAATGGTTGCAAGGAAAAAGAGGGCATCATCACTTAGCAGACCCATCTCATTGATGCCAGCACCACCGCACTGAGCCATGGATTCAACGAGGATAACTCCCGGAACAACAGGATATTCAGGAAAATGTCCCTTGAAAAAGAATTCTGAGTCTGTGTAAACTCGTTTTCCAGTTATTTTCTCTTTACTGACCTCTGTTAATTCATCTACAAAGAGGAAGGGATCTCTGTGGGGAAGCAGTTCTTTTACATCTTTCATTCTGCATACTCCTTTATAATAATTGTTCCATTATGACCTCCAAAACCGAGGGAGTTGGAGAGTACTGTCTTTATTTTGCCAGGTACTCCCTTTCCGGGTACATAGTCCAGGTCACAGCCTTCACCTGGATTTTCGAGGTTAAGGGTTCCAGGGAAGAACTGATCTTTAATTGCCATTATACTTATTATAGCCTCAATTCCTCCAGCTGCCCCGACAAGATGTCCAGTCATTGATTTAGTTGAAGAAATTTTGGTTTTATAGGCATGATCCCCAAGGGCAAGTTTTATTGCTTTTGTTTCCAGGGGGTCATTGGTGGGTGTGGATGTCCCATGGGCGTTGATATAGTCAATATCTTCAGGTTTGAGTCCTGCATCTTTAATTGCACTTGTCATAGCTGTCGAAGCGGCAACACCGTCTGAATTAGGCGCGGTAAGGTGGAATGCATCGCAGGTAGCACCATAACCTGCAATTTCTGCCAGTATATTCGCTCCCCGTGCTTTTGCATGTTCCAGTTCTTCCAGAACAAGAATTGCGGAGCCCTCTGCAATTATAAATCCGTCTCTGTCTGCATCGAAGGGTCTGCAGGCTTTTTCAGGATCATCATTTCTTTTAGTACTTAGAGCTTTGAGGACACAGAATCCACCAACTCCAAGGCCCGTAATACAAGCTTCAGTACCACCTGTTATAACTACATCGGACATTCCATGGCGTATTGAGTTCATTGCCTGACCAATTGCATCTGTTGCAGATGCACAGGCAGTTGTGATTACCAGTGCAGCTCCTTTGAACCCAAATCGTATGGCAACATTCCCCGGAGCTTCATTGGAAAGCAGTTTAGGGATTGTCATTGGGGGGATTCTTTTGGGCCCCTTCTCAAAAAGGACTCTGTGTCCATCTTCAATGATCTCAAAGCCACCAATTCCATTACCAATAATGACACTGGAACGGTAGGGTTCAATATTATCTTTAGTAAGTCCTGCCTGCTCCATTGCCTGAACAGCTCCTGCAACGGCATATTTGGTAAACAAGCCCATCTTTCTATGATCTTTGGAGTCCATATAATCACTGGGATTAAAATCTTTAACCTCACCGGCAATCTTTGAAGGATATTCACTTGCATCAAATTTTGTTATTGGTCCGACTCCGGACTTACCCTCTTTTATGGAATTCCATAAGTCTGTTACATTATGGGAAAGGGGATTTATAGTTCCCATCCCTGTTACTACTACTCTTCTATTCACTAAATATTCCTTTACCTTCTATCTTTTTATATTTAACCCTATCGAGCACTTTCCTCAATTTTCAGTGGGTATATCAATATGTTGCAACAACCATTTTATCTTTTTACATTCCCAGTCCACCGGTAATATGAATAGCCTGGCCGGTTACATAGGATGCAAGATCTGATGCCAGGAACAGAGTTACTTTAGCAACCTCTTCCGGTTCTCCCAGGCGGCCCATGGGAATCTGGCCTGCAAGAGCTTCTGTCTGTTTCTCGTTAAGTTTGTCTGTCATTGGAGTTCTTATAAACCCAGGGGCAATGGCATTAACCCTGACGTTTTTCTTTGCAATCTCTCTTGAGAGGCTCTTTGTAAAACCAATGAGACCCGCTTTCGAAGCAGAGTAATTAACCTGTCCGGCATTACCGATAATTCCTACAATAGATGCAACATTGATAATTGATCCGGATTTTTGTTTTGCCATAGCTCTTGATACAATCTTTGAAATATAGAATGCACTGGTAAGATTGATTGTAAGGACATCGTTCCAGTCTTTTGATGACATTCTGAAAAACAGACCGTCTCTGGTTATTCCTGCATTATTCACAAGAATATCAATACCTCCGCTCTCCTCAAGAATTTCGTTAACCACAGAGGAAACCTGTTCCTCATCTGCAACATTTGCCTGTTTAAATATAACTTTCTGCCCTGTTTTTGCCGCAAGTTTTTCGTATTCATCCATATATTCACTTGAATTTAGATCAATGAAATATACTGATGCACCGTTATTCAGGAAGGAAACAACTATTTCCTTACCAATACCCCTGGAACCACCTGTTACCAGAGCCTTTTTACCTTCTAAAAGCATATTGTTCTCCTATTTCTATAGAGATGCTGAGCAATTACAGCACCAGTTTTTGTTTAGTTAATTTTATCGGTTTCTTCCACTGTCCCTGTCTGCTGACAGATTATCTCTTTTGAAGCCGATTTCCAAAACCCTGTAAGTACTTTTCCGGGTCCCACTTCAATAACCGATTCGACACCCTCAGATATCATATTTGATTCGATTTCTACCCATTTAACAGCAGAAATTATCTGCAGTCCTGATAGTTCCCTGGCTTCAATACCCGATCCAATCCTTTTTCCTGTCACATTTGAGTATATAGGTTTGACTGGATCTTTGAATTCCAGTCCTGAAATATATTTAACAAAATATTTTTTTGCATCATCCAGTAGGGGAGTGTGGAAGGGGCCTGATACCTTTAAGGGAATTATCCTTCTGGCTCCTGCTTCTTTCAGTTTTGCAGTCGCAGCTTCGATTCCGGCTGCAGTCCCTGAAATAACTGTCTGGGTAGGGGCGTTGAAGTTTGCTGCATAGGCATCTTCAATTCCTTCAACATTTGAGCTGACATCTTCTGAACTCATTCCAATTACAGCTGCCATTGCAGAACCACCTGCAAGAGCAGGGTTTTCTTTTGCAACTCTGGCCATAATCTCTCCACGCTCAATAACCATCGGAAGCACCTGTTCTTCGGTTAATATACCGGCTTCAACCATGGCAGAGAATTCTCCAAGGGAAAAACCAGCGGTACTTTCAGCTGTTAATCCATTTGCAATAAGGTATCTTCTTATTGACAGGTTCATTAGTGTGACCGCAATCTGTGTATTTTCAGTCTGTTTCAGATCTTCAGCACTTCCATCAAAAAGAAGACTCTTAAGATCTCTTCCCGTTACACTGTCCGCTATATTAAAAAGATCTTTGACAGTTTCTGCTTTATCATAAAAATCTCTGCACATTCCAGGATACTGGGCACCCTGGCCTGGAAATAGAAAACTTCGTTTCATTAATTATTCCTCCAAGTATTCGGTTGCTGACCGATTAAAAATAAAAAAAATTAAGCTACCATTTAACAATGGTTCCGCCGTATGTAAGACCTGCACCGAAACCTGTCAGAAGGACTTTATCACCCCTTTCAAGTTTGCCTTTCTCATATAACTCATTAAGTGCCAGTGGTATTGATGCAGAGGAAGTATTGGCATATTCCATAAGGTTGAAATAGAATTTTTCAATCGGTATTTTAAGACGTTTTGCAGCAGCCTGGAGAATCCTGATATTTGCCTGATGGGGTACTATCCATCTTATATCATCAATCGTAAGGCTGCTTCGGTTTAGAAGTTCCTTAATAAGATTTGTATTTACTTTTACAGCAAATTTATAAACAGCCTGACCATCCATGAAGAGTGCAGTATCGGCAAATTTTGTTTTTCCCTCTCCGAAAGGATACTTGATACCTCCGACCTTCCTCATGAGTACTTCAGCCCCGGATCCGTCAGATTTTAAAATGGCATGATCCATACCGCTCTTATCATTCGGGGCTTCACTTATAATTACTGCACCTGCACCGTCACCGAAGAGGACTGCAGTATTACGGTCTTCCATATTGGAAACTTTTGTTAAAGCCTCTGATCCGACAACCAGTACGTTTTTAGCAGTCCCTGCGAGTATCATATTTTTTGCATTATCAATTGCATAAATAAAACCCGTACACCCTGCAACCATGTCAAATGCTCCGGAGTTTTTAGCTCCCAGCTGATCCTGAACAATACAGGCTGTTGCAGGAAATCCCACGTAGTCTGGTGTGGCACTTGTTAAAATAATCATATCCAGATTTTCTGCAGTCAGTCCGGCTCTCTCAAGGGCAACCTTTGCTGCTTTAGTTGCCATATCTGCAGTCGTGACCCCTTCCGCAGCTACATGTCGTGCCTCAATTCCGGTATGTGATTTTATCCACTCATCGGAAGTATCCATGATTTTAGATA
>JAJRQE010000319.1 GCA_024280415.1 Spirochaetota bacterium
AAACCCAGAGAATTAGACCTAATAAATAAAAAAGTTCAGATTATCTCAGATTGCCTGCTCCTAAGGCGCATCTTTCATTGTGAAGAAATATCTTAGCGCCGTTTTCTGTGAGTTTTTTTTTGCGACCGGGAATTGCTGGGGTACGAGTTCCAACCCCGTTTTTTATCCCGTAGGGATTGCATGCGAACAGCCCATAAATTTATTGATCGGAATTGTGCAATTGAACATATAAGATCCGGATCTAAAAATATGTTTGAAATTAGCTCTTAAACAAGAGCATTATGTAAACTCAAAAGATTGCTGGCCACTTTCAGTTCTGGTACTTCAGAATATAGTCTAACAAGCATAAATTGGAGTGGAGGATTTGCTCTTGCTATAATTACTATTCTTTATTCGCTGATTTTTCGTTGAAATGCTAAAATAATTACCTGAAAAATAAATATCAAAGTTGCGGCTGCCGCTGCACTGTTAAAAACTGCAGACATTCCCCATTTCTGATAAATCTCCCCCCCGCCAATCGATCCTGTAATAACACCAACTGTTAAAACTGCTTCATGGACAGCCATCCGTTTTTCCCGATGAACACTGCCTGACACACCATGAAAGATTGAACTGGAGTATTCTGCGGCAAAGAGAATCCCAAACAGAGACAGACTTACTGCAAAGGATATCCAGGACTGTAAAAAGGTAAAAAACACAGAAAAAAGAACTATCAGCAACTGTGTTATCACCATAAAGATCTTATTAAAATGCCACCAGATCATTTTACCTGCAAATACAAATATTAACGTACTGAACAAAGCCCTGAACAAAAGCAGAAGCCCAATGGAAGATTCTGAAAAATTAAGGATTTCCCTTGCGTATAAGGGGAACACAAAAATCAGTATCCCGAAAATAACATACCCTGTAAAATTACCAGACCAGGCAACAAACCTTAAAGCTGTGCTATTGTCGAAAGAGACTTCATTCTCCCCCTTATTTTCCCTGTGAACAAGAATTGATGAAAAAAACAGGGGAATCAAAAAAAGAGCCAGAGAGAGAAACCCGTACAATCCTGCTGCGAAAAAAGGGGAAGCCTGATACCCCTTTCAAGGAGCACTCCCCCAAGATAGGGACTAACAACCAGTCCCATAGACCATGAAAGGTTAAAATAACCCATTATCCTGTTTAGATCCTTCCCCTCAAATCCTTCAGACAGCCAGCCCATTAGAGGCGGCCAGAAAAGAGCTGTTATAAATCCAAACAAACCGTAAAGAATAACCATAAGGAGATAGCTGCTGCTGTAGAGCATTATAACTACAAATATAATCATTCCGGATGCCGCAAGAGTCATAGACCAGCGGGGACCAATTCTCCTGCTAAGTCTATGAAGAAGGATACATCCGATAAAATAGGAAAAAGCCCAGACCGAAGAAAACCAGCCTATTTCTGCTGCTGTTGAATTAAAAACATCTCTCATGTAAAAAACCAGACTGAAATTTAGTATTCCAATTCCAGTATTGGCGGCGAAGGAGGCTGGCAGCAGAATAGATGCTCTTTTAATCTCTTGTCTCATATACAGATATCTACTCTATTTCCCATTTTTTTACAATTGACGGAGAATAACAATATTTCGTATTTATATTGATTTTTGATCTCTTTTACATCATTATAGACGAGTGACTCAGAAAAACGAAATCTCTGAAATCAATAAATTAATCAGTCTGGCCTATGACTCTGTTTTCAATGATCCCTCCGAGGGTCTTTTAATAAGCCGCAAAGCCTACAATAAATCGATGGAACTCAATTACAATAAGGGGATTGCGGAAAGCAAATTACAGGAAGGATGGTGCCTCCTTGTAAAATCTGATGTTGAAAATGCATTACAGGCTCTGGAAAAAAGCATAAATATTTTTAAATCTATTGATAATAAAGAAGGATTGTCAAAATCGTTTAACGCAATAGGTGCACTTTACAGGAATATAAATGATCATAACAGAGCCATGGATTACTATATAAAAGCCCTGGAATTAAGTCTGGATATTAATGACCCGAATATCATAACTGCAAGCTATATAAACATTGGAGAACTCTATTCAAAACTCCAGAAATACGATGAAGCTCTAAACTACTTTCAAAAAGCAGAGCAACTGCTCAAAGATACCAATAATATTGAACAACTTTCCACCTGTCAGGTAAATATTGGTAATATTTATGCAAATTTTGACAACATAAAAAAATCTCTTTACTACTATAATGAAGGGTTAATAAATGCAAAGACCAGTAAAAACAGAATCGCGGAATGCAAAGGTCTGACATCTATAGGGATCATCCATCAAAAAACCGGCGATTATACAGAGGCGGAAAAATCCCACTTCGAAAGCCTCCAAATCGCTGGAAAAACAGGTGATCGACTCAGTAAGTCTGAATGCCTTATAAATCTGGGTAACTTATATTTACAAACAGAAAAATATGATAAAGCTCTGGAACTATTTAACAATACATTGGATATAAGCAAATCTATTAATTCACAATACTTTGAAATGCTTAGTTATCTGGGTATTTCCAACTGCTATGAATCTCTGAAATCGTTTGAGAAATCTCTTTCTATCTTCAGACAATACCACCATCTTAAGACAAAACTCAATCAAAATGATATAAGCATTCACCTGAAAACCAGGAAAGTTCAGAAAAGGATTGCTGCTGCTGAACAGGAAATTGAAGAGCTGCAGAGAGCTTTTGACAGAGTTTCAATACTCAATAAAATAGGACAGGATATAACATCCTCCCTGAACCTGGAAACAGTTATTAAAACAATATATAAAAACATCTCCTCTTTTATAAGTGCGGATCTGTTTGGAATAGCTCTCTATGACAATGATAAGGAACAGATTAATTTTCAGTATTTCCTGAATGAAGGGGCAAGAATCAAGTATGAGAAACACCCTCTCAGGAGAGAAGGAAGCCTGGCAAGCTGGGCAATTACCAATGGTAAATCTCTCCTGATAAATGATCTCCGGAATGAGTATTTAAAGTATGTACCAAAACTTATCAGAACTGCCGGAAAGGCAATCAATTCTCTAATATTTGTTCCATTGAAAACCGGCAGTACAATAACTGGTATTATTACAGTTCAGAGCTACAGTATAAATGACTACACAGACAGGCACCTGGAGATGATTCAGGCGGTCGGAGCCTACAGTTCAATTGCCCTTGAGAATTCGAGGGTACATTATGAGATCAGGAAACTCAATAAAGTTGTTAAATCTGAAAAAACAGAACTTGAAAAAGCATACCAGAAAATTGACAGACTTGCGAACCACGATATACTTACAGGACTTCCCAACCGAAGACTTTTTATAGAACTGCTGAAACCTGCTTTAAAGCAGGCAGATCGAAATATGACAAAAACAGCTGTTCTTTTTATCGATCTGGATGATTTTAAACCTGTAAATGATAAACTGGGTCATGATGCAGGAGACAGGGTTCTTCAAATGGTGGCTCAGAGATTTACCTCATCTTTAAGAGAGTCGGATTCTATTGCCCGCATTGGTGGGGATGAGTTCGCAGCAATAATCTGCAATTCGACCAATAAAGCTAATATTGAAAAAATAGCAGACAAAATTATACAGAAATTCAGTAATCCTTTCAAAATTGAAAATCATAAATTTAATATTGGTATCAGTATGGGAATAAGCATATACCCTGATGATGACAGGGAAATAGATGGTTTACTAAAAAAGGCCGATACCGCAATGTACCAGATTAAAGCAGACAATAAAAATTCGTTTATTTTTTTAAAGAATAATTCTCCAGACAGGAAATAGATATGAAATATTCTTCCATCTTTCTTTTTGCATTAATTGCTGCAGTTGGAAATGCAATGTTTGCAGCAGGACAAAAAAAAACATCCGACAGTGGTAATTCTCTTATTATCGTAGGTCTTTCCGCTCTGGCATGTGTTATACTGACTTTTATAGTAATTCTTTTATCCCGAAAAAATATTAGTCTATATCAGATTATTAAAGCAAACTGGATCTGGATTTTAGTTAGCGGATTTGGATTATTTTTGACCTATGTTGGATTTAATCTGCTCTATTCCGGATTTGGAGCTTCCGGATATATTTATTATGCAGTACTTTCGATTATTACAACTTCACTTATAGTCGGAGTAATTATATTTAAAGAAACCTTTAATATATATCATATTATATCTGTAGGATTTTCCATTGCAGCAATTATACTTTTTACAATAGGAAACAGTTCATCGGGATAGAACAGCCAATTTTAATACTTTCCAGGAGAGGAGCAGTCAGTGAATATGGTAATAAGGAACGGTGTTGTTCTATCTATGGATTCCAATAAAACCGTTTATAAAAAAGGAATGGTTATTATTACAGGCGACACCATATCCTATACTGGCAGAGAAGAAAGTAGCATGATTCCCCGTACCAGCGAAATAGTAGATGCAAAAGGGGGAATAATAATGCCGGGACTGATCAACACACATACCCATATCGGCATGTCCCTGTTTCGAACCCTGGCTGATGATACTGCAGACAGATTAAAAAAATACCTTTTCCCGCTGGAAAAAAAATTTGTGACCCCGGCCCTTGTCTATCAGGCATCTCTCTATTCTTTGACAGAGATGATCGAAGGAGGAACGACTACTTTTGCAGACATGTATTATTTTGAAGAAAAGGTTGCAGATGCAGCAGTGAAAGCAGGGATAAGAGGAATCCTGGGCGAATCCATTCTGAACTTTCCGGCTCCGGATTCAAAAGAACCCTATGGAGGCTTTGTCTATACTGAAAAATTTATGGACTCATATTCCGGAAATCCATTGATAACACCTGCACTTGCACCCCATGCTCCCTACTCCCTTGATTATAATAATTTGAAAAAAACCGCCGAACTGGCAGAAAAGTGGAACATACCTGTTCTTAGCCATCTGGCAGAAACGCCTTTCGAGACAAAGCAGATTGCAGATGAATTCGGATTAAGTCCGGTTCAGTTATACTCCCGTGCAGGGTTACTTACTCCACGGCTCACAGCAGCCCACTGTATCTATATTGATGATCATGACATAGATCTTATTAAACACAGCGGAACAGGAGTTGCTCATAATGTTGCAGCAAATCTTAAAAGCGGCAGGCCGATTTCTCCTGCCCTCAAAATGTTTGACAAGGGTATCCCCATAGGGCTTGGTACAGACGGACCTATGAGCGGTAATACTGTGGATATAATCAATCTTCTGGGATATACAGCTAAGATCCATAAACTGGATAATGCTGATCGTACAGTAATGCCTCCGGAAAAAGTATTGGAAATGGCAACAATTGGAGGTGCAAGAGCACTTCATATTGACGATAAAACAGGTTCACTGGAGGCAGGCAAAAAGGCAGATATTATAATTGTATCTACCGACTCTACCCCAATGTTCCCAATTTATGACTACTATTCGGCAATGGTATACTGTGCAAGCCCCCGGGATGTTAATACTGTAATTATAAACGGCAAAATGATCATGCAGGAGAGAGAACTAACAACCCTCAACAAAAATGAAATTAAAACTGAGGCTGCAAAAATGGTCGTTAAAATAAAGAAACAGCTTGAAGATTATTAATTCAATCTGCCTGGAAAAATATAAGACTGCTTAATATATCCATGGCAGATAAGAATTCATCCACAACAATATACTCACTTGCTGTATGTATTTCATGCATACCCAACCCAAATACAACATTTTCCATACCTATACTATTTAAATTATTGCTGTCTCCACCACCTGGAGAGCTAAGTATTAGAGGTTTAATACCACAGCGGATACAGGCTTCCGAAAAACGTTTAATACACAAACCGGCAAGATCAACTGAATATCCAAAATACGAATGTTCCCATGTTATCTTACAGGATCCGCCGAGAGAAGCTGCAGTTAAGCTGCACACATCCTCAATTTCACTGCTGATATTTCCAAAATCTTCAGATAGAAAACTCCTTACCTCACCGTTAATTATAACAAAATCCGGAACAATATTTGTCTGACTGCCCCCGGATACAGAACCTATATTTGCAGTTGAATCCGGACTAATCTGTCCCTGAGGCAGTTTATCAATAATCCTTCCGGCAATTTTAATTGCACTCACTCCCTCTTCAGGTGCCAGAGCAGCATGAGAACTTTTTCCGTAAACTTCACAACTGTATTTAGCCTTTCGGGGTGCACGAAAAATAATACTCCCTGGAGGAGTTTCCCCGTCAAGGTTATATCCATATTGGGCTCTGAACATAGATCTGTCCAGATTACCCGATCCACGACACCCGAGTTCTTCCTGAACTGTAAATAAAATTTCAAGACCAGCATGATTTTCCGGATAGCGAAGAGCAATATCTGCAATTTCGAGGGCTGCTGCTACACCTGCACGGTCATCTCCCCCAAGGATAGAATTGTCATTACTTTTAAGTATCCCATTAGATATAACAATACTCCGATCTTCTAAATTTTTAACAGGAACTGTATCCAGATGAGCTGAAAGAAGAACTATATCTCCAGTTTTTTTTCCAGGAATACGAAATAGAATATTGGGGGTATCCCCTCCATCCGGAATTGAATCAGCTGGAAACAGGATAATCTCCAGTCCACTGGAAACCCGCTCCTCTGTAAACTTCTGAATATAAAGGGCAACATCTTTCTCATTACCCGAAGCCCCGCAGATACGGCACAATTCAATCAAACGCTGAAGAACCCTCTCTTTATTAATTATAATTTGCTTGGAAACGCCATGAGGATTTACCAAAGAAAAATCTCCTTATTCCCACAAAAACAGTAGTATCAGAACAGATGCGCTCCGGTATTATACAACAGAATAACAGCATCAAGAGCAGCCAGGATAGCCTTCTTCTCACCAGTAAAAAAAAGCTCTTCCTTTTCTGCCAGTGTCGGTTGTTTTTCAAGCCAGATATTAGAATCAGTAGATACAACAGCACCGGTTTTAACTCCCCTGACACTACCTACAATGAAAAGAACCGATGCTTCCTGCTCAGCTGCCTTTATACCGCAATCCGTCAAAAGAGTATTCAATTCTCTGTCCTGTACGTAGTAGGCATCCCTGGTAAAACCAATTCCAACCTGATATTCAATATTATTATCCTTAAGAGCCTGCACCAATGCATTAGTAACATCCAGATCCGCCACTGCAGGAAATTCCGGCGGAAGATATGCTTTCGAGGTACCTTCCCCCCTGTAGGCAGCCTGAATAACAACAGGTGTACCAATGGGAGTATCTTTCTGTCTTCCCCCTGCAGAACCTACTCTGATAAAAACCTTTGCACCCAGCTTAATCAA
Organism: Spirochaetota bacterium; assembly: GCA_024280415.1. Lineage (GTDB taxonomy): Bacteria > Spirochaetota > Spirochaetia > B11-G9 > B11-G9 > JAJRQE01. Next base: position 7,322 of record JAJRQE010000319.1, read on the forward strand.
TTCCTCAAAAGCAATTGATGCGGCCGGACCACCTATTCCGGAAGAACATACAGTTACTGCTGCCCCCTTATAGTTTCCAGTATAAACAATGTACTCACGGTTCTGTGCAAGTAAAAGCGCATCATCCATCCGGTCAACTATTCTTTTAACTCTCCCGGGATCTCCAGGGATTATCACATATGGAGCAATATCACCCTTTCGGCACCTGATATGCTTTAAAACTTCTTCTTTTTTTCCCACTGACTTACTCCTTCTTCTCGACAATAAGCTTATCCGGAGCAATGCTCAAATAGATTTGACCACTGTCCCCATCAACAGGTTTTCCGGGAATAACAGCTCTTATATTACTACTTCCTATATGGAGGGAATACTGTGTCGTATTTCCCTGATAATTTAAATAATCAATATCTGCTTTAAGACTGTTTTTGTTCTTTTTATGAGACAGGATCACATTACCAGGACGAAAATACAGCTCCACTAAATCGCCTGCCTGGAGAGAATCAAGATGATCCGACTTCCTCCTACTCTCCAATTTAACTCCATCAATATCAATAACTATTTTATCTCCTGTTTTATTCAGGAGCTTCCCACTTAAATGATTATCAAAGCCGATAAATCGTGCAACAAAGGGGGTCGAAGGACGCTCATATATATCCTCGGGAGTTCCTATCTGCTCGATATTCCCCTCATTCATAACAATTATCCGGGAAGAAAGACTCAGTGCTTCAATCTGATCATGGGTAACATAGATCATAGTTATTCCAAGCTGATGCTGCAGTCTACTCAACTCCGCACGCATCTCATCCCGAAGTTTGGCATCAAGATTTGATAGAGGTTCATCCAGAAGGAGCAGATCCGGTTCAATCACTATCGATCTGGCCAGAGCAACTCTCTGCCGCTGCCCACCGGACAGCTGAGCAGGAAGGCGGTCTTCGAAACCTGTCAGGGAAACAAGTTTCAATACTTCACTAATTTTCCCGGGGAGAAGTTTCTTATCAACTTTACGACGCTTTAAACCATAGGCAACATTTTCGTAAACTGAAAGATGGGGAAACAGAGCATAATTCTGGAAAACAAGACCAATATTCCGTTTATTTGGCGGCATAAAAGTATAGTCCTTCCCTCCAATCACAACCTTTCCCTTTTCTGCCAGAATAAATCCAGCTATAGTACGCAGAGTCGTTGTTTTACCACAGCCACTTGGCCCAAGAAGAGAAACAAGTTCTCCCCTTTCGACAGACAGATGAAATCCTTTTAACACAGGATTACCTTTAATATACCCGGCATCTATATTTGTTAACTCAATAAATGACATAAAACTTCCTTATTACATATATTTTGAGATACCAAGAAGCTTCTCGGTGCTTTGAATAATTATTACTGTCAATACAATGAGAATACTCGACAATGCCGATATTGTAGGATCAAAATAATATTCCATATAAACAAGCATCTGTATGGGCAGTGTAGCGACCCCCGGACCTGTTAGAAAAAGAGAAACAGGAACATTGTTGAATGATGTAATAAATGCCAGAATAAATGCAGCAACCAGGCCGGACTGAATATTCGGTAGAACAACAGCAAAGAAAGCATGCAAAGGGGAAGACCCGAGACTCACTGCTGCTTCCTCTATTCCCCGATCAAAATTCCGGAGACTTGCAGAAACAACCCTCACCGTATAGGGAAATAAAATTGCTGTGTGCCCCAGATAGAGTCCGGTAAGAACAGGGATTCTTGCAACATATATAAAAAACCTTAACAGGGAAAATCCAATAACAAGTCCTGGAACAATGGCTGGAGAGGAAAAGAAAAGTTCCAGAATATTTTTCCCCGGATAGCGGTATCTGACATTTGTATATGCAACCGGAACACCCAGTACGAGTGCTGTTAAAGTAGCTGCAAGACCGGTTTTTAAACTCATCCAGAATGTTGTCCTGAACATCTCGATATTTAATACTTTCCTATACCACTGTAATGAAAACCCCTCAGGTGGAAACCGCATAACAGCATTACTGCTGAATGATGAAATAATTATTACGAGAAAGGGTCCCAGAAGAAACACGAACATCACAGCAGTTATAAACAGGAGTAATTTTGATCGCTTCATACAAGAGTCCTTGGTTTAAATAACCGGAGTCCATTGTATAATACCAGTGTTGTTAATATCATGATAACAGCAATTACAGTTGCACCTTCCCAGTTCATTAAAACCAGCGCTTCCTGGCGCATTAGAGTTGACAAAGTAAGAACCTTTGCACCTCCAAGAATTGCCGGTGTTACATAAGCAGTTATACTCCCTGTAAAAACCAAAGTTACCCCCAGAATAAGTCCATCGAATGAGAGAGGAACAATTACTCTGAAAAAACAACCGGCTTTTCCGGAACCAAGGCTTAAGGCAGCCTCTTCCACCTCATCCTGCACATTTTCCATTGCACTTACCAAAGTAAGAATCATAATTGGAAGAAAAAGCTGGAGCAGTCCTACAATAATTGCACCTTCAGTATACATAAGTCTTGCAGGTTCCCTCAGTATCCCGAGAGAGGTCAGAGATTGATTTATAATTCCATATTTTCCAAGAATAACAATCCATGCGTATGTCCGTGCAACAGGGCTTGTCATTAATGGAAGAATTACCAGTGACATAAGAATTGATTTTTTTGCTGATGAAAGTTTTGTTATAAAATAGGCAGATGGATACCCAACCAAAACGGCTATGGGAGTTACAATAAGAGCCATTTTCAGAGTTCTTATAAAAACAAATCGAAACTGGGGATCGGAGAGAACCTCTCTGTACCGTATAAAGCTGATACCCCCTTCAGCACCTTTAAAACTTTCCATCAGAACAAAAATCAGGGGGGATAAAAAAAAGATTATCAGGAAAATAATTCCAGGAAGCAGAAGCAGTATAAATGTATTCTTAAAATGAAATCTATTCATTGATTCCCCGCATATTAAAATAAGGTACCGGTAGATAGTATCTATAAACCGGTACCTATTACTAAATAAGTATTATTTTAACCCATTAGTTAGAAAATATTTTATTCCATCGGGCAATCCACTCTTCCTGAACGTCTGCCATTTCCTTATGGTCAAAAAAGTGGAGCTGTGAGAGAAGTTCATCACCATAGGTAAGATTTACAGCAATCTCAGGAGGAAGGTCTATATCCGTCCTGGCAGGTGAATCAACAAGATCCAGAGCTTCTGCCATTTGAACATCATAGGAAAGAAGATGATCAATGTATAGATGAGCCAGATCCTCTTTTTTTGTTCCTGCACCGATACTGACCATACTGAAAGATCCAACGAGGCCCTCTTCAGGAATTACATTTGCTACGGGAAGACCGGAACCAAGTATAGTTCCCCATGCAAAACTTGAATAAGGTGCAACATAAACCTCTTCCTGGGAGATAAGGGTATTCAGTTCTGAAGATCTGTTATATGCAGTCACAAGAGAGGGTTCAAGCTCCTCAATTTTCTGCCATCCAACATCAGTTGCATTGAAATCACCGGCCCAGGCTTTTGAAAGCATGTATACCACAGAAGGTCCATAGGTAGTTGTAATACCAGGAATAGAAAGTACTCCTTTCAGCTCATCCCGGGAAAGGTCTCGCCAGGAGGTAATTTCAGCCACTTTATCTGTCCGATAGAAGAGTCCCAGATGCTGAATTGTATAACCAACGGCATAATTTCCCCCAAGAGGATCCTTTGCATTCTCCATCAGAGCAGAAAGATTTGTCAGTTTTGAAGGATCATAGGGTTTTATAATACCCTCATCCATTGCTTTATAAGCCCATGACCCGGCAAACAGTGCAACATCAACAAGAGGATTATCCTTCCTTGCAACCATTTTAGTAAAACGGGCAGAATTATTACCGGTTTCCACAATTATCTTAACACCATATTTTTCTTCAAATGGTTTAATAATATTCTTCTCCAGGAGATCCATGTTATATCCCCACATTGAGATTGTTAACTCCTGTCCTTTGTAAGGCATTCCATCGGTCCCGGTAGCTGCAGACTCCTTTTCAGCAGAAGCAAATAGCTGTGTTCCCAGGGTCAGCAGAAAAATCACCAATACGAATAAGTTCCGTGTCTTTCTCATATATTCCTCCATGTTTATTATACGGTATACAGTAATGCAGGTAGAATCCCGGTGTAGAACATATATGTTAACCGATTAACTATAATGATACACAATAAGCAGTATATGTCAAGAAATATCATCTAAAATATATAAAACAAACTACTATTTCATACTACATCTGTAATAACACTTGACAGCAAGGAACTGCCATGTAATAAATATGTTAAGCGTTTAATTAAAATAATGACAAAACAGGATCTATGAGCAGTATAAAAGAGGTTGCAAAACATGCAGGAATCTCCTCAGCCTCGGTATCAATATACCTGAATGATAAAAGTACAAACAGGGTAAGTGCAGAAACTAAAATACGAATTGAACAGGCCATAAAAGACTTAAACTATTATAAAAATGTCTTTGCAAGCAGCCTGTCGACACAAAAATCAAAACTCATTGGTATAATAATTCCTACAATACTTCCACTGTTCAGTAATGATTATACAAATACACTGCTCTCCGGTATACAGACCCGCTTATCATCCTTCGGATATGGACTCCTGTTTTTCCCGTCATCTGCTCAGTCTTCAATCGAAATTGTAAAGGAACAACTGGAGAACAGTGCAGGTTGTGATGGTTATATACTTTTCAGTACAGGCTTCTGCACAATGAAGCAAATTTTAAAAAATATTGGTGAACTGAAAAAAACACAGCGTCCTTTTGTTACACTAAACATTCCCCAGGTTGACAACACAGTAAACCAGGTACTGATCAGAGACCTTGATATATCCACAGGAGTCAGACATCTTATAGAGAAGGGACACAATAACATACTCTTATTACTGGGCAGAGCCGGTGGAGAACATGCCTATTTCCTGAAAAAAGATTTTCAGCAAACAATGGAAAGAAACAAACTGGATTACAGTGATAAAAAGATTCTCTACGGAAACTACTCCGCAGAAACAGCCTACAGTGTGGTAAAATCAGCAATACTTAATTTTCCTGATACTACTGCAATCTGCTGCATGTCTGATATTATGGCTTCCAGTGCACTCCAGGCTGTCTTTGATCTCGGAAAATCCGTACCTGAAGATATCTCAATAATTGGGAGAAATAACTCCCTCTATTCCAGACTCTCAAACCCGGAACTTTCCACAATCGATCTCCATATGCACCAGGCGGGACTAAGTTCAGCTAATTTACTGCTTGATACTTTGTCAGGAAATACAGGCATACAAAAGATTCTTTTATCCGGAACACTTATTGAACGTAATTCTGTAAAAACACTAAACAGGGAATCTAATCATGACAGTTGATACTCTTTTTAAGAATGCAAAAATCTATAACGTTTTTTTAAAGGAATGGAGTCTGACAGATGTTGCTGTTCTAAAAGGGAAAATTCTCTTTACAGGAGATTCTGAGTCAGCTGGCCTTTCGTCGGAATCCACTATTGACTGCAAAGCTCAGCCCCTGATCCCAGGATTAATTGATATTCACCTCCATATTGAAAGCTCATTATGCACTCCTGCCGTCTTTGCCGGTTCAGTTCTGCCTCACGGGGTAACAACAGTAGTATCCGAACCCCATGAAATTGCCAATGTATTCGGGTTATCCGGAATCGAGGAGATGATCAGAGTATCAAAAGAAGCTGTTATCGATATTTTCTATGGAGTCCCCAGTTCTGTTCCATCAACAAGCAACCATCTGGAGACGACAGGAGGTTCCGTCAGCAGCAATGATCTCGAAATACTTATGAATAAATACCCGGAAGTAATCTGTCTGGGTGAGATTATGAACTACAGTACATTAATAGGAAATTTTACTGATATTATCTCCGGTAAAACAAAATTAGGAACCATGAACCTTATTAATCATCTCAAAAAGAATTACCCCCTGACAGCTATTGAGGGACATTGTCCCTCTGTCAGAAATCTGGATCTTGCTAAACTTCTCTATCTTGGCGTGGATTCAGATCATTGCATGCAGGATATTGAAGGGATGAAACAGCGTTTTGCAAGCGGGATGTTTGTTGAACTACAGGAGAAATCAATTACCCCTGTAATTACTGCATATCTTCAAAATCACGATGTCGAAGGTCTATACAGTTTTGTTACGGATGACGTTCCTCCGGATATTCTTACAAATAAAGGTCATTTGGACTATGTAGTACGAAAAGCAATGAAAGCCGGCCTGTCCCTCGAAAAAGTTATTATTGCAACAAGCCTTTCTCCTGCAAAAAGGATGGGTTTTCGGGATCGGGGTATAATTGCACCAGGAAAAATAGCTGATTTCATCTTACTGAAAGACTCCTCATCCAATTTTATAATTCAGTCTGTTTACAAAAGGGGTGTTGTTTTTGATCAGAATTCAGAACAGAAAGCATCCCCTAATTTTAGTTCTCACTTTTTAGACAGTATTAATTTATCCGGGAGATCTATTCCGGACAGCATCTTTACCATTCAGGTTCCTGAGGAATTATCAGGAAGAAGCAGTATAGAATGCAGGGTTATGAGAAAGAATAACAAAAATACCTACACCGAATCTGCAGTCCGTATATTACCTGCTACCAGAGGAATTATTGACTGGACTAAACCTGGCCTGGATCTAAACCTTGTTGTTGTTATAGACAGATATTCCGGTAAAGCACAAACAGCACAGGGGATTCTGGATGGAGTATATATTAAAAATGGAGCCTTCTGCTCCAGCCATGCCCATGATCATCACAATATCCTCCTTGCAGGAGATAATATCGGGGATATGAAGAAGGCTCTAAGCTGGGTTTTAAAACAAAAAGGAGGCATGTGTGTTGTTTCCGAAAATCGAATTCTTGCATCGGTAAAACTTAGGATAGGGGGAATACTTTCCGAAGCTCCAATGAATAAACTTTCCAAAGAGGTTAAGGACGTTCAGGAATCCCTTCAGGCTCTTGGTATTGAGCATGTAAATCCTGTCATGTCCATGTGTACACTAACGCTTCCGGTAAGTCCTGAACTTAAAATTACTGACAGAGGTATTGTTGATACCCGGAGATCCAGGATTGTCTCTCTATTTGCAGATCAGGGATGACACACAGAGCCAAAGTATCATATATTTACAGAATACTTCAAATAACAGGATAACAAATATGAAAAAGACGATTATTATATTAAGTATAATTCTACTCATACTAACTCTGTCCGGCTGCGGAGAGTCCTTTCAGCGCTCGGTAAAGACTTTTAGATCTGAATATACAGGAGGTCTGGAAAGAAGAATAGAGGTATATTCATCCTCCGGCAAACTTCTTAAGACATACGAAGGAAAGCTGGATATCGAAGCAAATGAATACGGAAACAAGGTACTTTTCGATATGGATGGGAAACGGACAATTATCTACAACGCAACCGTTATTGTAGAAGAAAAATAGCAGCCGTATTACCACAGCTGCCTGGTAATTCCAATCAGAGGCTCCCTACTCTACCAGTCCAGCAGCTTCTGCTCCCCTTCAAGAGCCCTTATTCCGGTAACATCCTGACCTGCCTCAATAACACCTCTGTACTCACCATTTTCATCGTACACAGGATAGTATCTTATGAGTAAAAACCGTCCGTTCATTGTAAAATAAAATTCTGCTTCCTCTTTCTCCTTATTCCTGAACCCATCTATTATTTTCTGTACTACATGAGCACTCTTGGGAGGGTGACAGTTCTGAACAGTACGGCCGATTATACCGGGACTCCTTGGAAACATTCTCTCCTTTCCCTGAGAATAGTAAAGAACCCTGTCGTTTTCATCAATAAAACTGATATCCAGGGGCAGAACCTTAAGCATCATATTAAGCTGTATACCCGTAAGGCTTCCGACATCCAGAGGTATCTGCCCGGCTTCTTCTCTATTATTACTTTCTACAGCAGGATCTGAATCCTGACCAGAGGATGCTTCTTCCTCCCTTGCCTTCCTTGCCTCTGCGGCTACCTTTGCAAAGTCCGGAATATCTGTTTTTACAACATTTGGATCCCATAAATTACCGGGTTTAATCCAGGCATATCCAATTTCTCCCTCACCTCTGCGTATATTCTTCCAGGAGTCCTCGGTCAGTTTTCTCATGGCTGTAGGAAAAAGAATTTTCTCTTCCATAAAAATCATCCCTGTAAGAGCTTTGACCAGTTTGGAAACATGGCTTTTTAAAGCTTTTATATCATCTTCCTTTAAAGAAGCCTCAATCTCTTTAAACATAACCCTTATTTCATCCTGCTTCCCCCACATAACCCTGGATGGTCCTGTAAAGTTAACTTCCTCAAGAAATGGAAACAACTGATTTTCTTTTCTCTGGAAATGGATTTCCACTTCCCTTAATTCGGTAAATGTTGTTTTAAAAGATACTTTGTCATTCCCCGTTTCAAATTTCTTTAAATCCTTCTTAATTCGTTTAATCAAAGTCCTAAGATGTTTATTTTCTGCTTTATAGGTATGAACAGGATGTCCGGGAAGAGCCTTTCCAACTTTTTGTTTTTCCAGAGTATCTTCAAACACCTTGACATGAACATCACAGAGAGACTGAACATGTTCGACCGGAACACCCCCGTCTATAAGGGACTGCTCCATAGCTGCTATCTCTTCAGGGCTGACATTTTTTATAATTTCCTTAAATTTCTTCTGCACACTCTTAATATCTGAACCTTCATGGAGATCGGTTACTATATCTTTCAGAATTTTCTGCTTTTCTTCGTTATTTCTAATCATTTCACTCATGGCAAGTCTCCTTATGTGTAAAATATCAATAAAAACGTAATAGGTCTGTAACAAATGTTACAAAACATGAAAAAATTAGTTTTATTAATGCCCTATTGAAGCAATACCTATAAACCAGCTGATTTTCAGGTGGCTGTTGACTCAACTCTTCCCGGAAATCTAACCCTAAAAGTTAAACCGGAATCTTTGTTATCAAGAATATTTATTGTCCCCTTAAACTCGAAAACCATCTGTCGGGTAATTGAAAGTCCCAGTCCATTTCCAGGAATTCTCGAATTTCTTGATTTATCCCTTCTGTAAAACCTCTCAAATATTTTTTCCCGTTCTTCGGGGGGAATCCCCGGACCGGAATCTGTAATATCGAGAACAAGTCCTGAACTATCACTGATATTAATGCTTATACTCCCCCCTGGAGGGGTATATTTTATTGCATTATCGTAGAGGTTAAAAATTATTTGTCTAAACCAGCTGGGCATCCCGTAAACAGAGCTTATCCCCTCAGAAATATTTATACTATTTTTAAGATTCTTCGCTTCACAAAAGGGGCGTAATGTTATAAAAACCTCTTCTGCAATCTCTGTCGGATCAATCATGGTTCGGTTTATACTGTTCATGTCCCCTTCGATCCTGGAAAGTATCATGAGTTCGGAAATCAGTTTTTTAAGTCTTTCATTTTCAACCTCAATAATATTTATTGAGGTATTCCTGTCATCTTCATTCAACAGATCCCAGGATTTCAGAGTCTCAATGAACCCTCCTATTACAGTCAGAGGAGTTCTGAACTCATGAGAAACATTTGAAACAAATTCATCCTTCAGCTTCTCGAGGCGTCTGATCTCTGTAACATCCTGAAGATAGACAAGTGCTCCGCTGTGCTCATAGGGGATATATTTATTAAAAATTGCCTGTATACTGATATCAAGAATCTCCCCCCTTGGGGTAGTAAGGGAAATTTTACGTGAAATCAGATCATCATTTACACTCCCGGTTGCTGACAATACTTTTGAAATGATTCCCTCATTACAGACCGATCTGTCCCTGTCTCTGAATAACTTTGATTTATTTAAATTCAGAAGTTTTTCAGCCTGGGGATTTACCAGAG
>JAJRQE010000024.1 GCA_024280415.1 Spirochaetota bacterium
CATTCGAATCGGTATGCCCGGAATGTGAAATGGTATATGGAGTTGTTCCCTGCCATGCATTTGACGTGGCAAACGTTGCATCTGCAGGAAAAAAATATTAATTTATTTTGTAATTTCTCTTAATATGGGATATATTGATCTTAAGATGGATCCTCCTGCAGGATCTTGTTAATTATTAAGAGGAGGATACTATGCACAAAACTAAAATTCTTGCATTTGCGGTAATTCTTATTCTTGCAATGATAATTCCTGCATTTGCAGATCAGATTGAGCTTGGGATGTCACTAACGCCTTTAGCTCCGGATAAAAATTCCTATAATGGAGAACAGCAGGAATCTATGCTTCCAGGTTTCCATGTAGGTTACAGGTTTGCTTTTCTGGGATACCTTTCCTGGGATTCCTATGTAATGCCTCCGGAATACATTACCGACATGACAGCTACTTATGATTCTGCTACAGGTACCTATATGCCGGGACCTTTCAGACCGGGATTTCTCAACACATGGAACCTGGGTTTAAAGCTGGTACTTGGTCCGTTAGTGGGATATTCGACTGTGGGCGTTAATACAATCTATGTCTATAAACAGGATGAATATCAATACGATGGTAAAGATTTTAATAGTAACTTTGGAGCTAACTGGAAGGTCGGCGCAGGACTTAAATTCGGAAACTGGGGACTTACCCTGGATATGATGGCTCTATTCCCAAGCTTCGATTCCATGCAAAAGGATCTTTCTGATCTTTTTAGTGATGATAAACAACTTTCAACAGCTGCAGAAGAGAAAATTAAATTTATACCATCTCTTGTTGCGACTCTGTATCTTTAAGGAGGAGAATAGATGAAAAAGATAATTTTAATATTAACAGTTCTTACAGTGCTCCTTTTTACAGGATGCGATGATATGCTGGAGGTTTTTTACCCCGAGTTTGCAGATGATTACAACAGTACAAATAATATTCTTGGAGTTGAATATTACTACACAGTTAATGATATAATTACCAATAATACTTTTAATTCTCTCAAGCCTCTAATGATGGAATTATACAATAATGGAGAAACCCCTGAGTTTGATATCCCTGTTGCATCGATAGAGGTATGGGGAGAATACTCCTACTACTTCGAATTCTTTGTTCCACAAGGCAGTTACGATGTATGGATCTGGCAGGATACAAACGAATCTGGCCAATTTGACTCTGGTGACTTTGTACTCGATGATGACATAAATGGTGTTGTACCAAATTACTATTTTTCAGGTGGTGATGAGTACATGTCTATATACAGAGACACATGGACAAACTATTAAGCTCCTTTTTAAGTCTATCTCCATGATTAGTGCCTATAAACCAGCCTCGGGGCTGGTTTTTTAGTCTCCTCACTGCTCGGCTATGAGTCGTACCCATATTTTATATAGCCTCTCTGTCCGTATTCATCTTAACCTATATTTTTTACATATGTTATATATAGGCCGTTATGAACAGAGCTTACTTTTTCAACTTTTCCGAAGGACAAGTTCTTTATCAAGGATCTGGCATAGAATCCGATAATTGCCCACACGAAAACGCCATAGGCCTTTTTTATCATGTGATAGTGCTTTTCCACGACTCCTGGGATCATCGAGTACTGCTATCACATCCTCCAGAGAATCAAGAATTTCTGACTGCCATTTACGATCAATCTTTTTAAGCTGCTTTGATGCAGTAGAAGTTAATTCAACGTTCCAAGCCAAGCTCTTTTCTCACTTCAGTTATAGTTTTTAGAGGTTCTTTTTTTCAAGACCAGCAAGAGCCAAAAGATAGTCTTCACGATCTTCAAGAAAATTTTCTATCGCCTGCTTTACATAGTAACTCTTACTTCGTCCAGTCTCATGCGCTAACTGGGTAAGACGATCTTCAACTGAGGAATCAAGTCTAACTGCAAACATAATAAACTCCTTGTATTACAAGTACAACATTAATTTCAAACACAGGCTACCTTTCCTCCTCTGTTGTAAGTGTAGCTTACAACCTCTCCGTCGGGATAGATTATGGTTTCCATTCTTCCCTGCCTGGTCGTGCGCTCCACTTACTGCTCGGCCATGCAACCTGGGTAGTCGATTGTTTTTTTTAATTCTTCTGGGCGTATCCCTGCTTCGCAGGGTCAGGCTTTCCGTTCCAATTCCGCCCGAATTTATTTTACAAGTTTTTTAGTTTTGTATTTATGTTGAAGTAATAAATTCCCTCATCAGGTGTAGTGGCCTTTCCCGATGCGGGATTTCCGCTACAATCCTTTACGCTCGAATTTCATGTCTGTTTCTATTTTTAACTGTTTGGCTTTTATCAAAACTCTTTTTTAACCACGGTAGTATGGGGTAAAGATATGGGGTGTGCACGGTTTGTTCAACAAGAAAACAAGGAGTCAGCAAATGTCAAAACTCATTTACAAACAATTGTCAGATAAAGTTATTCAGAGATATTCTTACTAGTAAGAATACATCTCAAGGATACAAATATGACAACATTGGCTACAACAAAAATGTCTTCGAAAGGACAAGTTGTAATTCCGGAAGATATTAGAAAAAGGCTGGGGCTTACTACAGGATCTCAATTTATTGTCCTTGGAGTGGGTGATGTTGTCATTATGAAAACCATAACCAGTCCTTCAATGAGAGATTTTGATAATCTTATAAGAAAAGCCAGAGGAAATGCAAAGACAGCAGGTTTAACCCAGGCAGACATAACAAGAGCAGTGAACGAAGTCAGAAGCGAAAAGTGAAACTTATTATTGATGTATCTGAATATCACGGTATTTCAGTTTTGAAACCAAGGGAATTTGTTGATAAATATATTTCCCAAAGCAAATAACTTTTTCACGATACATTCCACCGAAAAATTCTCCAACCATCACCGCCACCGGTCAACAAATTCCAGCCGAATATTCGGCTGGTCGGGACTTCGTCCCTGCTCGCCCATGCATCCGGGGTTGGAACTGACCCTCCAGCCCCAACAAACTCTTTCTGAAACAATCAAACAGCAAAGCCCTTTAAAGTTAAGATGCCGGGCTGGTCAACTAAGTTATTCGACTGTTTCTGTACTATTGGGTAAATATCGTAACTACCCAGCTTATAAATCTGAAGCTACTTCTAAAATAATACTTGTAACTGAAGAATTTTTTGTTTCAAATGCAATATTAAAAACTCTTAAAGTTCCGTCCTCAGTATAATATTGAGCCAACAAACTGCCACTAGGAAATATCTTATCAATTGGATACATCTCATTAACACTCTCAATTGAGTCCCCAACATGTATCCCCCTTTGAGAATGATATTCAGTATCAGTTACATAGATATAATTTACTTTTGCATCTTTTCGATAAAAATATATGCTAAAACCATTATACTCATAACTAATCTCATCATTATCACTACTAAAAGAATTTTTATTTACATTGATCTTCAGTGGCTTTCCCAATTTGTTTACTATTTCTTCATATCCCATATCTAATGAAATATAATCTTCTCCATTTAGAAATATTCTAAAATCCTTTTTGTCCAATTCCTTTATATTTTTGACAGCTCCCCCATCTCCAGCAAATAAATTTACTATAACCAAAAGGAAAAGAATATTTACCAGAATATTTTTTTTATTTTTTTTCATTATATAATACTCCTGATGAGGTTTCTCCAATACCTGGAGTTAATAACATACCTTCTGGTCTCTTTCCAAGAAAAATTGAAGGATCCATAAGCTCACCATTCTTTCTAAGTTCTAAATGTAAATGAGTGTTTGTTGATGCTCCTGTGCTTCCCATTGAAGCCTTATTACTTGAATCTACACTGTCACCTTTCCCATATAATGAGGGCATATCTTCATGAAAATAGCTAGAGGTCCAACCATCTCCATGGTCAACTGTATCATTATTCCCTCGGACGGGGTCATTACCTGTATCAGATATTTCTCCATCTCCTATAAAATTAAATGTCTCATTTCCCCCTGGAGTTTCTGGTGCAATATCAATGCCACTATGAATTGGTTTTGTGAATTTAGGTTTACCATCTTTATTCTTATATTCTATCTGTTCGCGTAAACCTGATGCAGATGTTACTCTTCCATTCTCAACTGGCCATGAAAAATCAGGTGCACTATCAATTGCTTTATGCCAACTATCAGCAGCATCTGCACTTTCCATACCATTTGGATCAATAAAAATGACTGGATTATTACCAACATAAGAATACCAATTCTGTGACTCAATAAAGTTAAAACCATCTCGATTAGGATTGATTAATTCAAACTCCGCCGGATCACTACTGATCCACCTGCTAGTCCTCGGATTCAGATACCTGGCTCCGTAATAATACAGCCCGGTCTCCTCATCGAGTTCCTTTGCGGTGAATTTATAGGGGAGCATATTCGAGTAATCGTCTGTTTTTTCAATCCAGGTTTCACCATATGGGGTGTATTCCAAATGCTCAAATACCTCCCCGTCAGGGGTGGTTACTATGTTGGAAGAACCTAAATGGTCGCCGTGATAGTAGTATGTATTTACCGACTCATAACCTGTGGAAGGGTCACTTTCCATGTTAAGTCTCGTAGCAATTCTTGTTTCTCCTAAGTAGATGTTTTTACTCTGCCGAAAGTCGTAATTCTCTTCAGAAGCCAGCCACATGCTGTTAAAGTAGAGAGTTTCTCCCCACTTTCCAGATCTTTTGTTTGTTCGCTCCCCGGTGCTGTCATAGCGGTATTCTACGGTATGGGCCGGGTCTATTGTTGTTTTAAGGCGGTTCTCTTCGTCCCACTGGTAGGTACGTTTGTAGATGTTGTCGGTCTCTTCGGTATTTCTTGTAAGGGCTATTCCTCTGTCAAGCAAACTTACCTCTCCTTCCGTTCTAAGGGTTCCGCTTCCGGATATTCCTTCCGCACTGTGGCCGCCACTTTGCTCTTCTATTATATTCCCGTTACTGTCATAAAGATACCATAGATTCCCTATTATTTCTGCCTGTTTCGGTTTATCGGCATAATAGGTGTATTCCAGGTTGTAGTTAAGGGCATCTGCTCCGCCGGTCATATTTCCTGTATTACTGCTGGTTTTGGTAAGTATGTTCCCTGTAGTATCATAACTAAAATTCTGGGTGTAGACGGAGGTTCCGCCTACATAGCCGAACTCCCTGTCTTCAAAGTTGCCTTCCCCTCTTGTAAGCTGGTAGAGTCCGTCATATTCATAATTTTGTGCCGTTGTATATTTCCCTGATATATTTGTTATTGAGAGTATGTTTCCTGTCCTGTCAAAGGTGTAATCTATATCCTGCAGTGTTGTGTAGGTGTTACTGGTTTCTATTGTTTTAAGCCAGCGTCTGTCCTCGTCATAGCTGTAGTTTGTTTCTATTCCGTTTCCATATTTTATATAGGCTCTCTGACCATATTCATCGTAGCCTATGTCTTCTATGTATGTTGTATTAAGGCCGTTATGGACAGAGCTTACTTTTTCGACCTCTCCTCCTCTGTTGTAAGTGTAGCTTACAACCTCTCCGTCGGGATAGGTTATAGTGTCCATTCTTCCCTGGTAGTCAAAGGTGTAGTTGAAGGCTGCTGTTTTATCCTCTTCCAGGGGTGTAAGGCGTTTTATTGTTTTTGATACTCTTGCTGTCTCCCCTAGTTTTCCGTAGTAGTTTTCGGTTACACCGCTTTCGCCTGTGATCCTTACAATCCTTCCTGCCCTGTTGTAGCTCGCGCCTTCTGCACCGTATGTATAGATTGTATCTTCCATAAAGGGGTAGTCTATTTTCTCTATTCTTCCAAGGGTATCGTAGATGTAGCTTATTCCTGCTCCGTTATTTCTAAGGTTTGCATCCACTTTTCTTATTAAATGGTCTGCTTTGTCATACCAGAACTCTGTAAGTCCTGTCTCGGGGCTGTATATTGTTTTTCTTCTTCCACGAATATCGTAACCGAAGGTAACATCACTTCCCTTTGCATCTGATACCTTTAAGAGTTCCCCCAGAACGTTATAATCATAGTCTGCAAAAGTAAGTACCGTTCCGGAGGAATCCATCTTCTTAATTCCTGCAATATTCCCCCTTATATCTTTATAGGTTTCTGTTATGTTTCCAAGGGGGTCTGTTACAGTCTCTATTGTTCTGATTCCCTCAATACCATAGCTTTTTGTTATTACAGAATTGTCCGGGAAGGTTATACTTAATATTCTATCCAGAGCATCGTATCTCTTTTGTGTCGGCCGGAGGGTTGCGTTCTCTACTGCTGGTGAAGTGCCTGTTTCTTCAAAAACAGTCTGTCCCTCTTCTATACTCCGTCCCTTCCTGTCATAAACAACATACCCGCTTTTATTCCAGCCATACAGATTGCCTGCCTCGTTGTAGACCTCTCCCTCTTTGGCTGTCAGGGTTATCCTGTTTAATCCATCAATTATTACCCAGGTATCCAGGGTCTCTGTACTGCCGGGGTCGAAACTTATTTTATTTTTTGTCATAGCCTTCCATGGAAAACTATCTGTAAAATATGAATATTCCACTGCCTTTATCGTCCCTGTATCATATGGACTGGTTATGGTTGCAAGGCGTCCGAAACTGTCATATTCCTTACTCAAAGTGTTCCCGTTACTGTCTGTCTGACTTGTTTCAACTCCGTATCTGTAGTCGTAACCCAGATTCGAAGTATAGGAGTCCCCTCCGCTGTTATTAAGGATTTCTATCTCTGTCACATAGCGGTGGAAAGCACTATCATAGGTATACTCCTTTATGTATCCCAGA
>JAJRQE010000025.1 GCA_024280415.1 Spirochaetota bacterium
AACCACCTGATTTTCGGGTGGTTGCAGTTCTACCAAATCCCGAAATTATTGACAGCATCTATAATTTTTAAAGTTGCTTTTCTTGCATCTGATTTTGGAACTCCTGCTTCTTTATTTAACGAATGGGTAAAAAAAGTTTGCATAGTATTTAGAACATCAGGTAAATTATAAAAAATCAATGAAAAATTTACCCCTGTCGGGTTCATAATTGTAAATGCAGAATAAGTTATAACGGCTTTTTTACTGACCATAACTTTAGTCTGATTTGAAGAGGTAAATATTTCCAATTCGGAAAACCTTTGGGATATTTGGTGTTTCATATCTCTAAGGTATGGTTCTTCATATTTTTTTGAATAGGTAGACGGTTCTACAAGAATAAACAATTTATTACCATCAGTCTGGAAAGTAAGTCCCTCCTCTGTTGCATAGATACTCTTAACACCACTATAGGCAACAATTTCGTATATTGTATATTTACTTTTTTCATTGAAAAAAGCTGAGACAATATATCCACCATCTTTTGGTAGTTTTTCCTCTTTAAAAGCCTGAAATAGATCTAATGCTTTTATGGCCATATGTACTCCTCCTGTATCTGAATTATAATGACTATATTATTAAAATAGCAAGATTTTTATTTATTTTTATACTTTTCTGCTCTCGAAAAGAATTGGTTCGCATAATCTTTCATGCCTTTTTTTCTGTAAATCATTGCTATATTGTTATAAACTCTCCAATCCTGTGGATTTGAACTAAGAGTCAGACGAAATGACTTAAGAGCTGCATCATATTGCTTTTCTTTAAAACAGAGAACTCCTTTTATGAGGATAAGATCAATTGTTGGTTTTTTAATATAAGATAATGCATTGTCTAAAAGCTCTATAGCTTCTTTTCTTCTACCTGAATGTTCAAGAGAGTATACCAGTCCACGTAGATAGATTTCATTACCGGGAGTTTGCTGTAATAACTGCTTGTAAGTCATTATGCCCTCTTCCCATTTCTCTGTTAAACGATAGGAATTAGCAAGAAGTCTCAGTAATACAGTATTTTTAGTTATATATGGTGTTATTTTTAGTATTTCTTTAATTGTTCTTTGATATTCTTTAGATTTGTACAAAAGAAGTATATATTTTTTTTGATTCTCTACATCATCAAATTTTTCCAGATACGATTTAAGAATATCAATAAGTTTTTTTTCTTTGCTCTCTTTAATATATATATTAATAAGATTGATATATGATTTCTTGTAATTAGAATTTAATTTTAGTGCTTTAATGAACCATTTTTCAGCCAGTTCCTCAAAACCACCCTTTGTATATTCTTCACCAAGTGCCGTTAAAAGAAAACTATCAGGGCCATTTTGACGTATTTCTGACTGTATCAGCGGAATAGTTTCAGATGTAGTGTAATTCAATTTACATTTACAAAGACTTGTATAGTAGGAACTTATTGTATTACCAGGATCACTGATATCTATTTTTTTTAACTCCAGTAACATTTTTTCATAATCCTGTTCTATCCAAAGAAGTAACGCTATTCCATAGCGAGCTTCAATTCTTGTCCTGTCTAATTTTAATGCTCTGGTATAATGATTTTTAGAAATATCAGGTTTGTTTATCTCTCGATAAGCTTCTCCGAGGAGAATATGAATATCAGTGTTTTTATCATCAATATGAAGGGCTAGATTGGCATAATAGATAGCTTTGTTATAATTTTTATTCTCAAAATATTTGTATGCCAAATAAATATTCTCATCTATGTCTGGTTCGATATCAAGTTTTTTAAGTTCTTCTACTGCAAGATCACTTTTACCCAATTTATAGAGCAAAACAGCACGTCTGTATAGAAGAAGTTCATCATCTGGAGAGATTTCAATGGCTTTCTCATAGTAAACAAGAGCATTTTTAAAATTACCGTAATTCCTCTCGATCATCCCCATATAAATATATGGAAGTATACTGTCAAAATCTGAAGAAATTAAAAAAGTAAATACCTGTGCAGCATAGTCGAAGTTACCTGTTTTAAAGCTGTTAATTCCTCTTATGAAAAGAGTTCCAAGATAAATTTTATAAATTCCCGAATTTGTCTTTCCTGATTCTACAGCAGTGGAAAGATAATTAAGAGCCAAATCTGATCTCCCGGATTTTAAATATGCAATTCCAAGAAAACCATTGGCATGAGTAGATTCCGGATGAGCTTCAACAGCTTTCCGGAGATAATAAACTGCTTTACCTGATAGTTCCATACTTAAAAGTGATCTTCCAAGAAAAAAATTCCCTGAAGGAGAATCAGGTGAAAGTGTAAGGTAATGTTTTAATACCTGTACGGCTTCCTCCATACGGTTAAGACTGTGGTAACACCTTCCCAGAAACAGATAAGCTTCTGGAATGTCATTTCCCTTTTTAATTACTTCAAGAAAAAGCTTGGCAGATTCTGTATAATTTCTTGCTTTACCCAGTTCAATTGCATTATTAAATATTTTTTTTAATTTTATTTTTTCCATATTACTATTTAACTATTTTTATCATTTTTCATCAATATAAAAAGCATTTGCTTTGACAAAAAAGATCAAATCTGAAACTATAATGAGGTAATTTCATCAATATAACATTTTTGGAATTATTCCAGGGTATCAAATTGATTATTTTGTTGTATAGTAATGAAATATCTATTTTGCCTTGTAACTGGTTTATACAAAATTATACCTTGTATGATCCTCTTATCATAATTTGCTAAAAGGAGAAAATATAATGCATCTTGTTGTTATTGGTGCCCAATGGGGTGATGAAGGGAAGGGGAAAATTGTAGATTATCTTTCAGAAGAGGCTGATCTTGTAGTACGCTTTTCCGGAGGTGCAAATGCCGGACATACCATAGTAACTGATGATATTACATATAAGCTTCATCTGATACCTTCTGGTATTGTATATCCTAAAACAAAAGTTGTTCTTGGTACAGGGATGGTGATTGATCCTGAATCTTTATTCTCAGAACTTGCGACTATTAAAAAACAGGGTATATCCTGGAAAAACAGAGTTTTTATTTCTGACAGAGCCCATATTGTCATGCCTTCCTACAAAACAATGGATGTTGAGCTTGAAAAGGGAAGAAGATCTCCTATTGGAACAACCGGCAGAGGAATTGGAGTTACTTATTCTCAAAAAGCTCAGAGAGAGGGCATACGTATATGCGATCTTGGAGATGAAAGTTTTCTTGGAACATTAACAACAGAAGAATTGGATTTTTTAAAGCCTTTTATTGACCCAATAAAAGAGATGATGATTGATCTTGCTTCTTTTATGGATAATTATCGAAATAAGAAAGTTCTTTTTGAGGGAGCCCAGGGGATTCTGCTGGATCTCGATATTGGAACCTATCCTTTTGTTTCTTCGGGGTATGCAGCAGCAGCCGGAGCTTCTCTGGGAGGTGGTATCGGACCTGGTACCATCGATAAAGTATTCGGTGTATTTAAAGCTTATTCAACGAGGGTAGGTAACGGTCCCTTTCCCAGCGAATTTAGTAAAGAACGGGATGGTACATTGGAACAATATATAAGAGATCTGGGAAGAGAGTATGGTGTAACAACGGGTCGACCCAGAAGATGCGGTTATCTTGATCTTGTAGCTTTAAAATATGCCTGCAGAACAAACTCTATCAATCATCTGGTATTAACACATATTGATGTTTATGACGACATGGACGAAATAAAGGTATGTGTAGCCTATGAGGCAGATGGAAAAGAAATAAGTGATTTTCCTTCTTCCAGAAATCTGCTTGCAAAAGTAAAACCGGTCCTTCGTTCATTTAAGGGGTGGAAAGAGATCATATCTGAAATAAAAGATTATAATAGTTTGCCAGTAAATGCAAAAGATTATATAAAGTTCATCGAAGACTACACAAATACTTCCATAGGTATAGTTTCTGTAGGTTATAAACGTGAACAGACAATGATGAGAACATCCATTTGGACAAGATAATAATTTTAGATTTTGGATCACAGACTACTCAGCTTATTGCCCGTCGAATAAGGGAGCTGGGAGTTTTTTGTGAAATATTTCCAGGTGAGAGTTTTATTACAAATGATCTTTTGAATGGTGTAAGAGGAATAATACTTTCAGGCTCTCCCTTTTCCGTTTTTGAGCAGAATGCACCCCATCCTCATCCATCCTTATTTAGTACTTCATTACCGATCCTTGGAATATGCTATGGATTTCAGAATATGACTGTTACCAGGGGAGGACGGGTTAAAAGTTCCCCAAAAAAAGAATATGGCAGGTCTGCTGTTTCTATCGTGCTTGAATCAGAATTATTCTATAATGTTCCGGATGGATTTATCTCCTGGATGAGTCATGGTGACAGTATTGAAGAACTGGGAGAAGGGTTTGAAATTGCTGCAGTATCGGATTCTCATCCTGCTGCCGCAGTAAATACAAAGCTAAATTATTATGGGTTACAATTTCATCCTGAGGTGAGTCATTGTGATTATGGAAATCAGATACTATCCAATTTTATTTATAAAATTTGTAAATCAGAGAAAAATTGGAGTATGGAGATATTTTTAAAAAAAGTATCTGCCGAAATTAAAGCGAAAGTTGCTGACACTAAGGTTTTGCTTTTAATATCAGGGGGTGTGGATTCTTCTGTAGTTGCAGGTATGCTTTTGAAGATACTTCCTCCGGAAAATGTCTATCTTATGTATATTGACACAGGATTGATGAGAAAAAATGAAACAGAAGAGATAGAAGACTATTTAGAGAGCCTGGGTGCACTGAATATTCAGATAGTAGATGCCTCTGGTATTTTTACACAAAAACTTACCGGTATTTCTGATCCTGAAAAAAAGAGAGAAATTATTGGAGATCTTTTTATAAAGATACAGGAAAAAGAACTTCCAGAGGATCTTTCCGGCAATTATTTTCTTGTACAGGGAACTTTGTATACAGATCTTATCGAATCAGGTAAAGGTGTTGGGGAAAAGGCAAAAATAATAAAATCCCATCATAACGTTCGTTCACCATTGGTTGAGGCCAAAAGAGCCAAAGGCCTTATTATTGAACCTCTGGATAAACTTTTTAAGGATGAGGTTCGAAAACTCGGTATTAGTATTGGAATTGATCCCCGAATAATTGAAAGGCACCCATTTCCGGGTCCGGGACTTGCTGTCAGAATTATTGGAGATATTACACTGGACAAAATTAGAATTCTGCAGGATGCAGACGCTCTCTTTATCAATGAATTAAAAACCAGAAAATTGTATAATAAAATATGGCAGGCTTTTTGTGTTCTTCTTCCTGTAAAATCTGTAGGCGTAACCGGGGATGACAGGGAGTATGGTTATGTTCTTTCTTTAAGGGCTGTTATTAGTGTAGACGGGATGACCGCAGATGTATATCCCTTCGAATTAAAGGATTTACTCGAAATTTCATCCAATATTACAAATACTATTTCTGAAATTGGACGGGTTGTATACGATATATCAAGTAAGCCTCCTGCTACAATTGAATGGGAGTAAACAAATATTTTTCTATTAAACAGGTTTGATAAATTCTACACAGGGAGGTTGGCAGTATGAGTAAAGATTATGGATACCTCAGAGTAGCCGCAGCCAGAAATATAACTGTGCCTGCGGGTGTTAGCAAAAACTGTAACTCTATTATCTCTCAAATGAAGCAAAGCTCCGGGATGGAATGTGATATTTGTGTATTTCCAGAACTTTCTATCTCGTCCTATAACTGTGGAGAATTATTTCGCCAAAGACTGCTTTTAGATGCTGTTAATAAGGCTCTTATTGAAATAGTAAATGTTTCCAATGAGTTGAAAGGGATATTTATTGTTGGTTTTCCGCTTGCCGAAAAAGGTATTCTTTTTAATTGTGCAGCAGTAATTACCAGGGGTGAAATATTGGGAATAGTACCCAAAACCTTTATTCCGGGAAATAATGAATATTATGAGGGAAGATGGTTTACAGCTGCTTATGGTAATACTATAAAAGATGTAGTAATAGATAATAAAAGAATACCTTTTGGTACCGATATTATTTTTTCTAATGCTGATCGTAAAATTGAGACTTTTGGTATAGAAATCTGTGAAGACCTTTGGGCTCCAGTACCGCCCAGTTCATTTTTAACCCTGAACGGAGCTGCGGTTATTTTTAATCTTTCTGCCAGTACGGATATAATAGGTAAAGCTTCATACAGAAAAAATCTTGTCCGGAGTCAGTCCGCTTCAACCATTAGTGCTTACATATACTCTTCTGCCGGTGTAGGAGAATCTACAACTGATACAGTATGCAGTGGTCATTCTCTTATTTTTGAAAATGGCAGACTAATGGCAGAAAACAATCGGTTTACCAGAAATACAAGTCTTATCTTTTCCGATATCGATCTTGATTATTTAAACCATGAGCGGTTAAATAATAGTACATACAGTCAGAGTTCTCAAATATATTCTCCTAAAAAAGATTACCGGACAATATTTTATAGACGTAAAAGTATTAAAAACAATCATCTTGAACGAAAAATTTATCCTTATCCTTTTGTTCCTGCTTCTGTTGATGATCTCGATGACCGCTGTAGAGAAATTTTTAATATACAGAGTACAGCTCTTTCAACAAGACTTACTAACAGTAGTATTAATTCTGCTGTTATCGGATTATCAGGTGGACTTGATTCAACCCTGGCTCTCCTGGTTGTTATTGAATCTTTCAGAGATCTGGAACTCGATTTAAACAATATACATTGTATAACCATGCCCGGATTTGGTACTACCGTAAGAACAAAGGGTAATGTGGAAAAAATTTGTTTTCAATTGGGAATCTCTCTTGAAACAATTGATATTGAAGCTGCTGTATTACAACATTTTAATGATATTGGCCATAATAAGGAGATACATGATATTACCTATGAAAATGCTCAGGCCAGAGAGCGAACCCAGATTCTTATGGATAAGGCAAATCAGTATAATTCTTTAGTAATTGGAACAGGAGATCTTTCAGAACTGGCTTTAGGTTGGTGCACTTATAATGGAGATCATATGTCAATGTACTCTGTGAACAGCGGTGTTCCAAAAACTCTGGTAAAATTTCTTATTGATTACTACTCAAAATATGTCGCAACAGGGGAAATATCTGAAATACTTACAGATATAATTATGACTCCTATATCTCCTGAGTTACTCCCCCCTGGAAAAAATGATGAAATAATCCAAAAGACAGAAGAAACAATAGGTCCATATGAACTTCATGATTTTTTTCTCTTTAATGCAGTACGGTGCGGGTTCTCCCCCGATAAAGTTTTCTTCCTTGCCGGAATTGCTTTTAAAGAGAAATATGCGAGTAAGGAAATTTCAAAATGGCTTAAACTTTTCTATAAAAGATTTTTTTCCCAGCAGTTTAAACGTTCAGCAATTCCTGATGGACCAAAAGTGGGAACTCTATCCCTTTCTCCCAGAGGGGACTGGCGAATGCCCAGTGATGCAGATTCCTCAGACTGGGTTTTCTAATGGTACCTTAATAGGCATAGAGTAACTTCTGTACCCAGTTGCATTATAAACTGCATTTGCTATTGCAGGAGCAATTATTTCAAGAGCTGGTTCACCAATCCCTTTTGCACCAGTTGGTGAATTAGGATCAGGATTTTCAATAATAATTGCCTCCATTTCCGGAATGTCTGTAGTTTTTGGTATTTTATATTTATTAAGATTGTATTGCTGAATGAAGCCATTTTCAATTTTAAGATCTTCGATTAGTGCCATTCCCATTCCCTGGACAATCCCTCCGTATATCTGCCCCTTAACCATACATTTATTAATTGCTTTTCCAATATCATGTGCGGCAGTTACTTTAAGAACTTTTACTTTACCAGTCTTTCTGTTTACTTCCACCTCTGCTGCCTGGCAGCTGTAGACATATGTAAAGTATGCATCACCCTGTCCTGTTTCCTCGTCCCATGTTACAGAAGGTGCCTGGAAATATCCGAAAGCAAAAGGAAATTCTTTTCTTGTATGCAGAATACGCACAGCCTCTTTCCATGATAGTTTATAGCCCTCCCGTCCCCAAAGATAATCATCTTTAAAGATAACTTCTCTGGGTAGACAGCGAAGCTTGTCAGAAAGGTTTTGTGTCATTATATGTTTTAATTTAGCGACTGCATCCTTAATTGCTCCCCCTCCCATTAGAGTGCCTCTGGAAGCAACGGTAGTCCCGCTGTCAGGAATATTTGAGGTAGAAGGTGTAGTATAAAAAATACGATCTAAATTTACTCCCAGTTGATCTGACAGCATAATATTCATTGCACTCTCCGCACCTTGACCGTTCTCAAAAATACCGGTGGAAAGAACTATAGAACCATCATACTGGCAGTTTACAGTACAGCTGGCAAAATCCATCCCTTCTGCTCCTATACTTGATCCCCGATAGGATGATGCAAGGCCTATACCGTAAAAAATGTCTTCATCCCCTTTGCCATGACTGCATTTATCTATTTTATTGTAATAATCAGAAGCGTCGACAACAGTATCAATTACCTGATGGAGACTGACTTTATGTGTATTAAGAACCTGCCCTGTTATAGTTGTTGACCCGTCTACTACACCATTTAATTTTCTGAATTTAATGGGATCCATCTTAAGTTTTTCTGCACAGATATCCATCATTTGTTCTATGGCAAAATTACTCTGAGGTGCTCCAAATCCTCTGAATGCACCTGTGAATCCGTTATTGGTAGCAACTCCATATACATCAGTATGAACATTTGGAACCATATACGGCCCGCAGCTTTGAGCAGTTGATCTCCATGTTAACCATGGAGTAGTTGATGCTATCGCCCCTGAATTTGCAAGAATATGACAGTTAACCGCGTTAATATAACCGTCATTTGTTAAACCGTATTTATATTTGATATCATAGGGAACCCTCTTATAACTTTCTTTCATCGACCATTCTCTGTTGTATATCATTCGTACAGGGCGGTTTATCAGTGTAGCAGCAAGAGCCGTTCTGGCACAGATCATTGCCGCAGTATCATCTTTACCACCAAAACTTCCCCCTACAGGATGGGAGAAAACTTCTATTTCAGATATAGGAATTCCAAGATGGGTACTTACAAATCTTCTGGTACTGAAAGGGTGCTGCATGCTTCCATAAACCTCTATACCACCATTCCTCTTCGGTATGCAAATTGAACCCTCCGTTTCAATATAGGCATGTTCCACCAGTGGAGTATGAAACTCTCGCTCTATGATTAAATCACATTCTTCAAAAGCTTTATCAGTATCTCCTCTCCTTACCTTATGATGGCATATAATATTATTCTTAAATTCATCGTTAATTAAAGGAGCGTCATTTTTAATAGCATCCCAAGATTCAATTACAACCGGAAGTTCTTCCAGATCCAGAACAATTAGTTTTGAAGCTTCCAGAGCAGCATCTTCATTTTCTGCGACAACTATTGCAACAACATCACCTTCATAACGAATCTTGTCTTTAACAAGGATACTGTAGTCCTGATAAATTTGCCCCGATTTAATATTACCAGGAACATCTTTCCATGTAATAATTTTAATAATACCAGGGTAGTTTTCAGCTTCATCAAGATTTATACCTATTAGCTTTGCATGTACCGAGCCGGAATAGACAGGTATTGCTCTGGCCTCATTATAAAACCTGAAATCATCTACATAGTAAGCTCTTCCGGTAACCTTTGATACTGCATCGTTTCTATATGCACCTGTTTTGGTTTCCATTATACTGTTCCCCCTGTAATACTTTTATTATAATCAATAATACGAAATAATGAAAGATTATATTATAAAATACCTCATTATTTGCAAGAATATTTACTTAAACATCAATTTAGAGAATATTTTGGTATTTATAAATTTCATTCCAAATTACCTCAACTATATGTAATTATAAATTCTGCAGGAAATTAAATTAATTATTCCCTATATTGACACCCATACAATACTTTTTTATACTACTACAAATAATTATCATTATCAATTATAGGAGTAAGTATGGAAAAAAAATGGGTTTGTTCAGTTTGCGGTTATGTACATATAGGAGAAAATGCCCCGGAAAAATGTCCTACCTGCGGTGCACCAGCAGAGAAGTTTAATGAACAGTCTGGAGAACTTGTTTGGGCTGATGAACATAAAATTGGTGTTGCAAAGGGTCTTGATCCGGAAGTAGTTGAAGGATTAAGAATGAATTTCACCGGTGAATGTACAGAAGTCGGTATGTATCTTGCCATGAGCCGTCAGGCTGACAGAGAAGGATATCCTGAAGTTGCAGAAGCCTATAAAAGAATAGCTTTTGAAGAAGCTGATCATGCTTCCAAATTTGCAGAACTTCTTGGTGAAGTCGTGGTTGCAGATACAAAGGCAAATCTTGAAGCAAGAGTAGCTGCAGAATATGGAGCAACTCAGGGTAAAAAAGATCTGGCAACACTGGCAAAAAAACTTAACTATGATGCAGTTCATGACACAGTTCATGAAATGTGTAAGGATGAAGCTAGACATGGGAAGGCTTTTCAGGGACTTCTGAATAGATATTTCAAATAGATATAATTATAAGAGCTTCTTGTAAAACTATCTTTTTTCAAGAAGCTGTTATGGGGTCGAAAAGTTAAACTGTTACAATGTAATATTTTAACTTTTCTAAAGACCCTGCCAATTCCAAAATCCCTGAGTTTTGAAATTGGCTCATAAAAAAAACTTTCAGCTGTAATTAGATTAGAGAGACTATTCTAAAGAGAAAGTCTCTCTGGTTAATCTTCCATTGATCTGTAGATTTCTTCAAATTTATGATGAGTATCCATAAAAAGTTCCATTATTTTATTTCCGAATACTTCGGTTCCTCTTATTTCTGTTCTGTCATCTTTCCTAAGAATAGATACAGTCTTACTGTGAGTAAAAGCAGGTTTATAGTGACGGGAACTCCTTAAAGCATCATACTTATCAGCTAAGGAAACGAAAAGAGCTTCCATAGGTATTCTTTCGCCGGAGAGGGGCCGAAAATTAAGATAATCACTAAAATGTCTGCTTTTCAATTCTATCTGATTTCCCCGACTGTCAAGGAGAGAGGGGTAACCTTTTCCATTCCACATCTGGTGATGATTAAGTGTAATATTATAAGCCATATCAAACTTATATTCTCGACTTTCTGTACCCATCATCTTTGATATAATCTGAGCTCCATAAACAGGATGCATATTCAGTTCGAGTCTTTCTTCGTCTGTTAATCTTCGTTCCAGTTTTATTATATGAGGCATGGCTACTTTTCCAATGTCATGGACTGAAGCTACCTGCCCGATAGCAGTACAGAATTTTTTATCCATACCATATAATTCGGAAACAAGTTTTGAAAATTTATTTACCCGCTCCAGGTGTTTTCCGGTCATTTCATCACTGAATTCTGCGGATGCACACAGACCATCTATTGACTGCATAAATTTTCTATCATTTTTAATTGCCAGTTCTACAAGAGAATGGGTTACCATAGCAGTATTTACGAAGGCTTCCATGGAAAGATGATCCTGATTTGTTATATCAGTATCCTTATTAAAAGCTATAATAGAAACATTTCCACTATGATAGTTTATGAAATTTTGTATAGGTTCGCCTATAAAGTTTTTAACCCCCTGATCAAATGGATAAGCATCTTCAAATTCTGATTGAGAATTAAAATCTGTATTTTTCCCCGAAATTATTGTTGCAGCCTTTCTTGAAAGGAGAACCGGAGCCATAGATTTAGGATGTAACTGAATAGATTCGGAAAGCAGGGAACCATTTTTAGATTTTTTAAACTTAAAACCTTCAAGATATCCATCTTTTACCTGGAGAATTACAATTGCAATATAATTATAATTGAAAATCAGACCTGCTAGCTTGGTATAAATATCATTATGAACGACCAGATCATCAAGTGAATCTATTATATTTTTATTAAATTCTCTAATTGATTTTAAATTATTATCATGTATTATTCTTTCAGAAATATTAGTAAACCATACCAGCAAATAGCCACTTTCATCTGGTTGTGAAATTTCAACACTGTACCACTTATCAGTTATGGGAGAAAAGCATCCTTTCCTGTTTAATTCTTTAATGGTACAGCCATCTTTATATCCAAAGAATTGAAAAATTGTTGTTATACTGTTCATTTTAAAAAGATTAAAGGTTTTACCTGTAGATTCCAGAATATTTCCTTTCTCATCCATTAAAAAAGCCGGGTCTTCACGTTTTTCAGGAAGGAGCAGTAGTCTGTCCTTTTTACGATTCTTAAATTTAACTGCAGATTTAGAAAAAGCCTGAACAAAAAGGGGGACAACAAAGGGTATTGGACTTATAAAAAGAGTATTTTTTTGTGAAATAGAAATTACGCTTCCCACAAGGAATGCCAATAAATAGTTTACAGGGTATAAAAGCTCTTTCCCTGTATATTTAAGAAAAATTGAGATTTTTTTCATTTTTATATAATATAC
>JAJRQE010000320.1 GCA_024280415.1 Spirochaetota bacterium
ACTGGGAATCTTCGAGGAGGCCGGATGATCTTACAGCTATGGGACAGCTACAGTATTCCAGTAATTCAGTCAGCTGGTTTTTAACCTCCCCGGGAAGGATCCCCTTAAGAAACTCCTGTTTTATCTCCTCATCTCTGAGATCAATATGTATATCAGTCAGATTATTGTTCTCAATAAAGGTATCAAAGACACCGGTTCCCAGTATTATGGATTTTGGTATTTTAATTGCACTGTTTTTGAACCTGGAATCAAGATCCATTATAGTAAGAAGGGCATTAAAAAAGGCAAGACCTCTTCCTTTACCACCCAGAGATCCACTGCCGAGTCTTACGATAATATCATTCTGCCCAAGGATATCTTTGTTGAAATCGACAATTTTTCCCTTATTTCTTTTTTCTCTTACTCTGCGGAAGGTCTGTAAAAGAAAGTCCTTATGCTCTTCCAGGGATTCAAAATCAGCTATCTGAACGGCTCTGACCCGCTTTGCTATCTCAATATCTCCATGGGCTATCAACCATGCAGAAAAACTATTGTTCCTGCTGTGATATATTAGTGATTCCGGGGGAATGGAGGGGAGTACTCTTTCGAAATCGGTAAGATACCGGGCTCTTCCGACCTCCTTCCCTTTACTGTCTCTGAAGATTAATGACCCGAAACCAAGTTTTCTGAATATAAACTGACTTATATCCGCAAGGAGGGTAGAAGATTTTTTGTGAATAAATTTTACACCCATAGCCTCTGCTCTGGGTCTCTTTGAGATATCTGAGCTTTGTAGAAGGACGGGAACATCAACCTCTTTTTCTTTCATATAGGATAAGAATTTAAATCCTGCATCTGTATCTATCTCTCCATTGTGCAGATATTCTATATCGGAAATAATTCCAAGGAGTGATTCCCTGTATGTTTCCACTGCCGCTACGGCTTCTTCAAAGGATCTTACCATAAGGACTTTCGGGCGGGTTCTCATTCTAAGATACTTGTTATTGTCATTCTGTTCTTCGGAAATTAATCTCTGAGTCTGCTCCATTATCTCTGCATAGAGTAAGGGCAGGTAGATTGAAGAGAATGTAATGGAATCTTCCACCAGGAGTATTACATTTACAAAACCCTTACTGGTATCGTATGGTGCATTATATTTATCTTCAATATATTTAATCATTGCAAGGAAAAGTTTCGGATTACCATTCCAGAGAAAAACTTCTTCGATATTTTTCATTTTATCTCTGTTGTTATCAACTAGTACAATATCAGTTTTAACTGTCAAAAGAAGAAGTATGGGAAGGTCAGGCATAATTTCATGAATTCTCTCACTCAAATCAAAAGGGGACATCTCTCCAATTCGGATTGTGGAAATTACGAGATCAAAAGATTCCTCATTTAACTTTCGAAGTGCCTCTTCTCCTGTAGGAACACTTACCAGGCGCGGAACGGTTGTTAAATTAAGTGAATGATACTCTCCTACTATCTGATTGGAGAGTTTTGCATCGTATTCAAAAATATAGGCATCATAGAAAGTAGATATAAGCAGAATCTTCTTGATTCTGTATTTCATTAGGTTATGAAAGTTATCTTCTCCAAACTTAAGTTTATTGTAGTAGTAGTTTAATTCTTTAAGTTCCATGGGTACTCACTTCCAAAGTTGTTTTGTACGTTTCCTGCAGTCTATCACAGCTTTTCAGATTATATTAGAAAAAGATAGGGTTTGACTCAAGTAGTAAACTGATCTATGCTGACTAAGTAGTCGGTAAAAGGAGCAGCAGGTGGAGCATACAGATTTACAACAGGAAAGAGCGGTTGAAATAGCCAGGGATATCTGGTGGGTTGGATGTTATCTGACAGAGGATTCTTTTCAGTGTCATGTTTATCTTATCAAGAATGGTAACAACTCTGTTTTGATAGATCCGGGCTCAAAGCTGACCTTTAATGAGACTCTTAAGAAAATTGAATCTATTATTCCCTTCGAGAAAATTCGATATTTTATATGTCATCACCAGGATCCTGATATTACAGGAGCTTTTACAATAATTGACAGTATGGTTTCCAGGGACGATGCAGTTATTTTAAGCCACTGGAGGACAAATGCTCTTCTAAAACATTACGGATTAAGGATCCCCCTGAAATGTGTTGAGGAAATGAACTGGAATCTTGATCTTGGAGAAAAAAAGCTTGAATTTGTTTTTACTCCATATCTCCATTTTGCCGGAGCTTTTGTGACATTTATTGAATCAGAGGGAGTTCTTTTTTCCAGTGACATATTCGGAGGTTTTACCGAAGGGTTTAATCTCTTTGTCGAGGAGATCAGCTATTTTGAATCGATTAAACTCTTTCATGAGCATTATATGCCTTCCAGGGAGATTCTAAGGCATTCCTTAAATAAGTTTAAAAAATTGGATTTAAAACTTATTGCCCCTCAGCATGGTTCAATTATACCAACTCAGTTTATTGAGGATATAATTTCTCAACTGGAGGGTCTTGAATGTGGAATTTTTCTGGAAACCAAAGATAGTACAGATATCTTTAGACTTTCAAAGATAAACAGAATAATTACAGCTTTTTTTAAGAATATTTTATTAAAGTTGAATTTTGAAGATATAATAAAATGTCTGGAAAAGGATATTGCTGAAATATTTCCTGTAGAAAGTATTGATTTTTTTCTAAAAGATAACACTGGAAATCTATTAACCAATGGAATAAGAACTTACTATGGCAAAAAGCTTCATGGCCTGAAAAATAAGGATATAGAGTTTATAGGACGTAAGAAAAGGGATTGGGAGATAGTTTATGGAGGGTGGTGGCTTATCCATTCCGACAGAACCATTGTTATACCACTCTTTACTTCAGAGTATGGTATACTCTACGGATACTCAATTTTTACCCTTAAAGAAAAAGTAAATGTGGGAAAAGATCTTTCTGATATGATGAAGGATATTGCAATCCCTCTCGGTATTGCCTTTGAGCGGGAACTAATACTGAGGAGAGCAGAAAATGAAAGCAGCAGATACTATGAGCAGGCAATTAAGGACAATCTGACAGGCCTCCATACCAGGCATTTTATGGAAGAGGCAATGCAGAGTGTTTTAAAGAGTCACGACCGTAATCCAGAAACAAATGTCGCTGCAATTATATTCGATATAGATCATTTTAAGCGGGTTAATGATAATTATGGTCATCATACAGGAGATTCTGTATTAAAAATTGTTGCAGGAGTTATTCTTCATAATATCCGAACCGAAGATGTTGATGTCCGGCTGGGGGGAGAAGAATTTGCTGTTTTTATAGTTGACAGAGATAAGGGTGTTGCAAGAAAAATAGCTGAACGTGTCTGTAAAGAAATTGAGGACTATAAATTTTCAATTCCTTTGGATAATATTTCTATTACAATTTCCGGAGGAATTGCCTACAGACAAAAGGATGAGGATCTCAGTAGTTTTCTAGACAGAGCCGATCAAGCTATGTATGAGTCCAAGGACAGTGGAAGAAACAGGATAACTGTTTATTCTTAGAGCTTCTTGCGAAACTATTTTTTTCAAGAAGCTCCTTAGGATAAAAAATTGTACAATAATATTTAAAGAAGACCTGTTCGTCAAAATATAAAAAAGTTATATGCCTTAAAACTTTTGTATTGTCACTGAATTCTGCCTGCTATTTATAGTGACAACTAAAAAAGAGTTGATTATAATAGTCATGAATTAAGATTCCTGGTTTTTATAGGAGATACAGATGAGAGTACGTTCAAAATTACTTGCAGGATTTTTACTAATTGCCTTTTTTGCATTATTGGTTGGAATCGCCGGACTCTTCTTTCAAATCAGGATTGGAAACAGTGGTCTGGATATTGGAACAAAACACTCTCCTCTTGGGGATGCTGCAATGGAGATAAAACTAACAGCGACAACAGCGCATCTTTTTTATAAAGAGATAATTACAGGCAACTTTGAAGAAGATATAGATAAGGTATGGTCACTTCTGGATGAGAGTCTTTGGTATGCAAATGCTATTCTTTCAGGAGGAACCGACGATGAAGGTACGTTTATTGCATCTGAGAATCCCGAAGTTATTTCGATGATGGATATGGTAAAGTATGATTTATTTGTTTTTACTAAAATAGCCAAAGAGAGGTATGCATCTTTAAGGGAACTTTATCTCTCCGGATCCGGCTCGGATTCACAGGTAATTTCTTCGAATTCCGATGTTGATGTGCAATTTGAACAGGCCTTCGAAGATTTAATAGAAAAGGCTGATCTTGCAGAGGAGCTTATCCATGACAGTATGTCTTCTCAGATAGAACTTTTGAGAAAGAATATGAAATACAGTGAGTATATTCTTGCAGGGATACTTGTTTTGACCTTTTTATTTGCTTTGGCTCTATCTTTTATTCTTGCCCGTGGTATAGCAAATCCTCTGAAACAGTTTCAGCTCCTGTTTAACAGGGGAGCTGAGGGGGATCTGTCTGTACGTTCTTCGAACAGGAACAAAGATGAAATTGGTGACCTGAGTTTTAGATTTAATGAATTTATTGGAAAACTTGGAGGAACTATTTTAAAAATTAAAACATCCACAGATAATGTGGAAAGTGTTAAGGACTCCCTCTCTGCATCTGCCGAGGAGACTTCGGCATCAATAGTGAATATTAAGAACGGTACTGCATCGCTTCTGGAAGAATCGAAGAAAATGGACGAGAATGTTTCTGAAAATGTTGCTTCCATTGAGGAGATTACCGCAAATATTAATAGTATTCAGGATCAGATCAATGAACAGGTTGCTATGGTAGAGGAGTCTACTGCTGCTATTACCGAGATGATAGCATCCCTGGAGAATGTAGATAGTATAACCAGAAAGAAGACTGAATCTGTTTTAAGACTTGTAGCTGCTATAGAGGGAGGAAACAATGCCTCTAATGAAACAGATGTCAAATTCCAGATAGATGTAATAGATAAAATTGACGGTATATCTGAAATGGCAAACTCAATCCAGGCAATTGCAGCCCAGACAAATCTTCTCTCTATGAATGCAGCAATAGAGGCTGCCCACGCAGGGGATGCCGGAAAGGGATTTGCCGTAGTTGCAGATGAAATAAGAAAACTTGCAGATACTGCATCTAAAAGTTCTGCAGAAATTACAAAAACCATTAAAGAGATAGCAGATGGTATAGAGGGAACAGGGGTAGTTGCCCAAAAGAAGAAAGATGCCTTTGTTATAATGAACAAAGAAATTAAAGAGACAAAGAATGCTTTTGATGAGATAGTTACCAGTGTTCACGAACTTAATTCCGGTGGTGCCCAGATTCAGGAAGCAATGGTAGTCCTTCAGGACGTTTCTGCAACTATAAAAAATGCAGCATCGGAAATGACAGTTGGTGCTGAGCATGTTATCAGGGGGCAGCTTGGTCTTAAGGATATATCGGGGAATATTTCCAGAGGAATGCTGGAGATAAACAGCGGTTCCGAAGAAATTGTTATAGCATCTGAAGAGCTTGTCAGATATGCATCAGAACTGGACGAAGTAGTGTCCGGGCTTAAAGGGGAGACAGTTAAGTTTACAATATAAGGGAAAGCAGCACCCCTTTCAGGATGCTGCAGATTAACCTGGCAGGTTTTAATACCTGAGGCTCTTGTAAAATTAGCTCTATCTATCGTCTGTTCCAGCCCCCGAAAAAGTTGTTCTGACTGCTGCCGCCTCTGGGGGCAAAGTTACCGCCCATATGCCCGGATCTTCCGCCTCGTCCCATGGGCATATTGTTATAACCGTTTCCCATAGCCATTCTTCCATAACCGCCAAAATAACCGTCCATGGCTTCTGCTATATCGTAGGTCTGACCGTTAATTGTTGCGCTTGTTACCATTAGGTTTTTAGCAGAAGGATTGTTGTCAAATCTCATGTTTTCTGCTTCATAGCCCTCTACAGTAATCTCCATCCCATCTTTAAGGTCAGCATTGAATGATAGTCTGTAGGGGTACATAAGTTCATAGGTTTCATCTCCTGCAACAAGCTCGGCATGTCCGTTTTCCACAAGCTTCAGAATACCTGTTACCTTTGTAGTCTCTTCACTAATGACAACACCT
This sequence comes from Spirochaetota bacterium, assembly GCA_024280415.1. GTDB lineage: Bacteria > Spirochaetota > Spirochaetia > B11-G9 > B11-G9 > JAJRQE01. The sequence goes on from JAJRQE010000320.1 coordinate 6,063, forward strand.
GACTGATACTGTCCCATTCCCTGTGCCCATGGCATTGTACTATTGTCTTCAACACTTCCTGCAGCAAAGACTGCCAGTGATGCCAGTGTAATTAAAGCTAATGTAAATGTAATTTTCTTCATATTCTTTCTCCTTGTTTATCTCACATGGACTATTTTATATTTCCATGTGGAATTGTTATTTAATATCTGATACAGAATATAGAACCGGAGTATGAAGCAAATATGAACTGTATATAGAGTATTTAAGAAATTGGAAAAATTAATTCGGTTGTTGCCCCATTTTTATTGTAGTAAACTTGGGTAAATACCGCATGTCCTGGATCAAAAAACGAAATGTAATACAATGCGAAAAGCTTATATTGGCAGACTTGTATATTTGGTCTATTTCTTTTATACTAAAGATAATTATTACTACTTACCTCATAGGAGCCTATTAGTGACTTTAAAAAATAAAGTAATTATCTCATATATTTTAATTTTTATTGCCGTTGTTTTCTTTTCTGTTTTTACATTATCCAGATCTAACAGTTCTCTGAAATCGATAAAATTTATTGATCAGATTGTATTACCCTCTCTGGAAGGAATGGATCAGATGGAGGTAGATATTATACAGATTCAAAATTGGTTGACTGATACAGCATTCACTGGTTCACTTTCAGGATTTACTACTGCCGAAGGATATTTTAAAGAGGCGAATAGATTATTGGATGAAGATATAGATCGGAAAAAAAATGCAGGAAGGTCTGATCTGGAAAAAAAACTAAAAGATATTAGGATTCTCCTTGCAGAGTACTATGAGCTTGGAAAAGAGATGGCACACCAGTATCTGGAAAATGGAACTGAAGCCGGAAATATCTGGATGGAAAAATTTGATCCTGTGGCAGAGGATCTTATGGGAATGGTAGCAGCTCAGACCAAAGTAAATGACAGTGTTTTTAAAACGAAGTTTAAGGATCTGGCCACCAACCAATATGATATTATTGGTGCACTTAAAATAATAAGTCTGGCAATTATGGTATTTATTATTGTTATGGGGATTTATATTTCAGTTTCCTTAAGTACCGGGATGAAACTGGTTTCTGTATATTCGAAGAAATTATCCGGAAATGATATCTCAGAATCTGATATAATTAATCGAAAGGATGAATTCGGAAAATCTGCAGTACAATTTAAAGATAGTTTTGGAGTTTTAAATACTCTTGTTTCAGGTATTAAAATTTCGGCTGATAAGACGGCAAATATTAAGGATTCGTTGTCTGCATCTGCAGAGGAAACTTCTGCAACAATTGGAAATATAAAAAAGAGTACAAGTTCTCTGTCTGAAGAATCAGAAAAGCTTAAACAGACTGTTACTGAGAATGTAGCAGTTATTGAAGAAATAACTGCCAACATCAATAGTATTAATAATCAGATAAATGAGCAGGCTGCCATGGTGGAAGAGTCTACTGCTTCAATTACCGAAATGATCAGTTCATTGGATAGTGTAAATATGGTCACAATGAAAAAGATGGATTCAGTTAATAGTTTGGTTAAGGTAGTCGGTAATGGCTCCGCTACTTTAGATGAAATGGCTGCTGGATTTAAAACTGATGTAGTTAGTAAGATTGAAGGCATATCTGAAATGGCAAGTACAATACAGCAAATATCCTCTCAAACAAATTTGCTATCGATGAATGCAGCAATTGAGGCCGCTCATGCTGGTGATGCCGGTAAAGGTTTTGCAGTAGTTGCAGATGAAATTAGAAAGTTGGCAGATACTTCTGCCCAGAGTTCTGCCAGTATTACGCGTATAATAAAAGAAATATCTGAAGGGGTTGTTGACACCGACAATAAAACAACAAGAACTTCAGAAGCTTTTAGAGTGATCAATAAAGAAATAAACAGTGTAAAAGAGGCTTTTGATGAAATAGCGTCAAGTACCCAGGAACTGAATGTTGGAGGAAAGCAGATACTTGAAGCAATGACAGTATTGCAGGAGGTAACCCTTAATGTAAAAGGAGCCTCAGAAGAGATGACAACAGGGTCTGAGCAGATAATTCGGGGGCAGCTGAATTTGAAAGATATTTCTGATCAGGTAAACAGCGGAATTTTAGAAATAGGAAGTGGTTCCGAAGAAATTGTCATTGCTTCCGATGAAATTGTTAAGTATTCTGTAGCGCTCAATAGTGTTGTAAATGACCTTAAAGAAGGGACTGATAAGTTTAAAATATAAAAAAAGCAGCACCCCTTTCAGGATGCTGCTTTTAAATTGGCATATATTAAAAACTATCTTCTGTTCCAGCCGAAAAAATTGTTCTGACTGCTGCCGCCTCTGGGTGCAAAGTTACCACCCATATGTCCGGATCTTCC
>JAJRQE010000026.1 GCA_024280415.1 Spirochaetota bacterium
ATTTGAATTTGCATATTTTATGGAATCCTCTTTATCTCTGAGCATACGCTTCCTGAAATTATCTGACTCTGCCTGTTTTCTCAGCATCTGATCTTTTAATTCTCGAATCTCGCTCTCCAGAGCAGAAATTCGATCCCGAAGCTGTTCCGCTTCCGGCTTTTCAATGGATTCTTCATGGTTCCCCTCTTCGGAGTCAGAAACCGTATCTACAGATTCTATATCGTCTGAACTTTCCTGCAGTATTTCTTTCCTAACTTTTCCCTGCTTCTTAGACATACTACCCTCATAAAACTTAATATTTTTGCTGACAATTCAAAGATTTATTGTATGTCCTAAAAATACTAATCAACATAGAGACCGTCAAGCTTTTTAGAAAAAAGTTATTTCTTGGGAAGCAGCTCCAAAATCAGTTCGACCTCACCTCTGGAGAGTTTTGTAGCACTGGCAATCTGCTGGATTGACCAGCCCTGATGGGCCAGACGGGTAACAACATCCCTTACACCCAGCGGAGGTGCGCCTTTACTATCGGATCCAGGTTTATTTCCATCCTTCAAAATTGTTCCAAGAAGTTTTACCTGCTCCTCAGCCTGTCTGAAGACTTCCTCCATACGGGTTTCCGTTTTTGCAAGCCACTCTCTGGCCTTCTGCATATTTTTAATACGGTTCTCGATATCCTTAAGAATAGCATCAAGCCCCTTAACCTGCTTTACAGTTTCTTCGGCCTTGGATTTATTTCTCGACAGTACCTCTATTTTTGAAGAAATATCATGAATTTTCTCAGGTATATTTGTGACCTCATCATTCAGAGTCCTAATCTGGTCATCCAGGTCACTCAAAAGCTGAAAATTCTTATCGACACTGATTGTTGTGTTTTCAATGATCTGATCCTTCTTTTCCAGACGTTCATACTTAAGGGCAACCTCTTTTTCCAGTTCCATAAGATTTCTTATTTTAACCTGAATAGCCTGAAGATCATCATGAGAGTTTGTAACCTGACTTAGTTTAGTATCCACAGACTGTGATATTATTATTAGTTTTTTAAAGTCTCCTTCCATCTCTTCAATATGCCGCTTCTCAGCAAGAAATCTGCTTAGTTTCGAATTTACGTCTTCACCAAGTTTTTTAATGGAAGTAAACTTTCTTTCTGTTTCCCGAACCTCAGTACCCTGGGCTTCTACCCTTATAAGTTCTGTTTTAAGATCCTCAATAGATTCCTGCAGATGAACTTTCAGGGAATCGGCACGATCAAAAATCTTGGTCTGACTAATAAACCCTTTCTGACGCTTATCAATTTCCTGGAGGTTAACTGCCAAAATTTTATAATTCTCTTCAATTTTTCCGTATAATTTTTTCTGGAGCTGATCCGTCTTGTCCTTTGTTTCGGAAGAGATCATCCTAAAATCTTTTATCTTTTTATCAAACTCAATTTGCATATCTCTGTTTCGTTTTTGAATTTCCAGAATAAAAGTCTCATATTCCCGCTTAAAATTCTCCATAGAAGCTTCGGTTTTGTTACGAAGATCAGTCTCCAGCTGAATAACCCCTGAAGCATTTTCCTTCAGTTCATTCCTGATCCTGGCTCTTTCTTCCTGGGTGCTTATAATAAGATCCTCTTTTTGTGACTCACAATCACTCTGAATCTGAGCAATATTGTTAAAGACATCCTTTTTCAGATCTTCATATCCTGATTTTATCTCTGTTTGGGACTCCTTCATTTCCTGTAGAATTTTAGCCTGCCAGAGGGTCAACTCTGACTGGACATTAGCAGTCAGCCCCAAAAGTTCTTTTCCCTTCTGGTCAATATTTTCTCCAAGATCAGTGAGTCTTGTTCCAATTTCCCTGTCAGATTTTTTAAGCCGGGCACTTACTTCAGAATTATACTCTATAAACTCCCGGGAAAAAGCAGTCTTTGCACTCTCCTGAATTTCAACCAGTTCTTTTTTGATACTCTCTTCGGTCGATATAATAGAGGAATCTGACTGATTCATCCTCTCCTCAATACGAGTCTGAAAATCTGCAACCTGTGTTTCAAATTTCAATTGATTGGCAAAGATCCTTTCCTGCAGTTCTTCCAGACGACTTCTTAGTTTTTCACTGTACTCTTTCTCAAGTCCCTCTCTTTTCTCATCTCCGGTTCTGGCAAGATCTTCCAGATTCTTATCAACTCCGCCCTGCCATTCTATCAGTTTTTCTTCCATTGCTATATTTCTGGTTTTTAGATCAGAAAAGAAATCATCTTCAAAAACCTTAAGCCCTTTGGCAACATTTTCGTATGCTCTGTTCTTCAATCCATTGAGTTCCAGTTCAAGATTATTTATCCCCTCATAGAGTTCAGTCATCTCCTCAGACATCTTCTGCTTGTATTCATCCTGCACCTGATTCTGCTGCTTCTCATAATCCCTGAAATCAGCCCCTATTCTTGTAACTGTCTGATCCATTGCGGCTCTAAGATTCTCTTCCAGAGAGTCCATATCCATACTTAAAGATTCAAGTTTGGTAAATCTGTAATTTAGATTCTCTTCATATTCGTCAACCCGTGACTCCACGCCTAAGATTCTATCCCGGAGGGCAATATCTGAAGTTCCAAGATCAGCAGATAGTTTTTCCAGATCTTTTCTGCTCTTTTCTGCAATTGTCTCGTAGGTTTTACCAAATTCCTCCAGGCGATGAGATACGGATCTATTAATCTCGGAAAATGTATCTTCAAAATCCTTTCTGAGCTTATCTGCATCCTGATCTATTTTATTCTTCACACTGTCAAAGGCCTGACCCTTCAGAGTGGCTCCTCTCTCCGAAGCATCTTTAAGTGCATTTTCAAAAGAATCTTCTATCAATTTAGCCTCTGCTCCAAACTGCTCAATTTTCCCTTTGGAGACCTCTGCTACAGAGGAAAATGACTCAGATATTTTTTCAAAAGCTGCGTTCATCCCGGTTTCAATTCCATCAGCTTCTTCTGTTTTTCTTGCAAGTATAGTATCGAACCGGTCTGAGAGTTCAGCAGTAAGATGCTCCCCTGCCTGCTCTGTCTTATAAATCTGATCATCCAGAAATCTCCGGATAGATTCCTCAGTTTCCTTTTTCATTGACTCCCTGGTATTATCAAGAGATTTGACCATCTCAGAAAACTCATTAATCCTGTTTTCACTGACAGAAATCTCATCCTGTATCCGGGAAACAACTTTCTGAGTATCTTTAAGAACAACTGATCTGACAACCTTCAGTTCCTTAATATTCTCCTTTGCAAACTCAGATGTGAGCCCGGGGATAGCCTTTTCCAGCTTAACAATACTAAGGCCTGCTTCCTTGACCCTCTTTCCTACCTTATCCACAAATTCAGATTCTTCATGGAGTCTGTCCAGATTATTCTGAACCCTTCCTGTCATTTGGGTCAGTTCGTTCAGAGCCCTGTCATATTCATTTATTCTCTCATACATCTTCTCAATATAGGCAGCTTTGGACTCAAGATCCCCTTCTGCACCTGCAATTCTGTTTAAAATTGCCTTTCCGGTTTCCTGATGGACATCAAGTTCAATGGCAAAGTTCTTGACCTCTACAGTTTTACTCTCAATATAGCTGTCCAGCTCATCCTTAATTTTCTCAGAATAGCGTTTAATTTTTTCCAGAGAACGATTATTCTTATCCAGCTGTCTATATATTACAAGAACAATAGCAACAATAAAGAGAGTTATTATATTTCCAACTGTAAATTCCATACAAATCTCCTGGATGAGTAACAAGTAACGAACCGTCCTGACTATTTTTACCCATGAATGCTATGTTGTCAATTATTTAAAGATAATATCCAGTCCCGTAGGTCTAAAAAAGAGTAGAAGGAGAGATCGGCCAAACTTCCAGGTTCCGGTTTTTTGGTTAGATGTGCAGTATGCAGTCCGGCGTCTCTTGCACCGAGAATATCATATTTATAATTATTCCCGACATAGAGGATCTCAGAAGGAGAAATACCAAACTGGCTTATAAGATTGTTGAACGGAGCAGAATGAGGTTTAAGATGCCCCGTATCCTCTGACGAAAATGCAACTTCCATAAGATCCGAGAGACCAAGGAATTCCAGCTTCCGCTGTACAGGAAAATCGGAAAGAGCTCCCAGTTTTATACCTTCCCGCTGCAGGGAAAGGAGAGCGGGTCTGACATTCTTAAATGGTTTTAAACCTTTGAAGGAGTACTCCCAGTTCTGATACAGATGCCTTTCCATCAGTTCCGCGGCTTTTTCTTTTCTGATTTTCATTGAATAACCCAAAAGTTTTGCCTGAACATCCCTGAACTCACCTTCAAATTCAATCTGCCGTATCTCTTTTCTGACTTTACTAAAATGGGCTACCAGCTTTGGATGTCTGAGAAAAGAGGATGCGGATCGGATATACATGGAAAGATTAGGGTAGAGTGTACCATCAATATCAAAACCTACTGCTTTTATTTTCATATTTTTTTATTTCGCCTTAAAAATTAGTGTAATTGTCCCCTTAACATTATCACTGCCCGGAGAACCGTTAAACATCCATGACCTGAGTGCGTTCCGGATACTTGTTTCAACACTAGGATATACTGTCGGAGGGGTAATGCTCAATACCTTAACAACTCCATCTGAATTTAGTTCAAACCGAATTGTAAATTTTATTTCAGAGGGAAATTCCCAGGGAAGATCATTGGGGAATTGGGGACGAGGACTACTAACCAGTTCCCGTTTAACATCTCCTCTGTCAAATTTAAAACTATCATCGAGGTATCGGGGACGAATATTTTCTGTATCAGAAGGAGTATCCGAATCAGGATAATTATAGGTTTCTGAATTTGAAAAAGAGTCCTCTAAAGCAGTAATATCACTTTCGGAAACAATAGATGAACCGAAAGGAGTCTGCACAGAACCAGCATCATTTTTAATAATTTCAGGGTTGTCAATACTTTCAAACTCAATTCTATTCTCTCCGGGAACGAAGGGTTTATCCTCTTTTACTGCATCTGTTGGGGGTACATAAGCAGGAGCATTAACCTCCTCACGAATAAAGAGATCATCATAGGCATCAGGAATAGAGGCAGGGACTATCTCCACTTCATTACCCGAAGTTTCCTCCCCCTTAGCAGGGCTATCCGAAATAAACACTGACTTATCTTCCATGGCAGGTTTAGTTTCATCTGGCAGAATTTCTTCGGAGACTACTTTCTTATCCTGGGGCGAGTATTCGGGGTTCTTTATAATTCTGACAGTTACCGGCTCATAGTCAGACAAATTTTCTGATTCCGGGAACCAGTCAAAGAGATTCATCAGGAAAAATAAAAAAAGGTGAAAGACTATACTGATTGCTATAGCCCTAAATAAGCGGCTGGAATCGGAATTTATCAATTTACAGAGTCCCTCATTCGTAAACTAATTCCTGTAAACCCCTTTAGCCTGAGAACATCCAGGATTTCAACCATCGTATTATAGCTGACGCCCCTGTCACCTTCAATAATCACATTCTGAACAGTCTCCTCATTTAGAGGTAACTTTCCAAGAAGATCCCCCAATATGGAAATTGATACAGGATCTTCATTTAGATAGATCTCATTATCAGAGATAGCTGTTATAATAATACTCGTCAGCACTACAGGTTCCGCACTGGTAGAATCCGGAAGTTCAAGGGATATCCCTGGGGTAACAAGAAATGTGCTGGAAACCATGAAAAAAACTACAAGCTGAAAAATAACATCAATCATCGGTATCAGATCGACTGTAGCTACAGGTTTCAGGCGACGTTTAAAGACCATTATTCATCTGCTCCGAAGAATAAAACCATATCATTGACCCTGTTCTCAAGGCTTGTAATTGTATTGTTTACCTTTCCAACCAGATAATTGTAGAAGGCAATGGCTGGAATTGACACCACAATACCCGCTGCAGTCGTAAGAAGAGCCTCAGAGATTCCAGTGGCAAGAAGGGAGGGATCCCCTACAGACCCGAACTGTCCCAAAACCCCAAATGCCTTAATATTACCCGTCACAGTTCCAAGAAGTCCAAGGAGGGGGGAGATATGTGCTATGGTTCCAAGAGAAGTAAGATATCGTTCAAGATGGGGAACTTCAAGGTTTGCGGCAGCAAGAATAGACTCTTTAATTTCCGTTTTCCCATAATTTCGGTGCTCAATACCCACTTTCATAAGGTTGGAAAGGGGGGTCGTATTGTTTTCACATATATCCAGAGCTTCATCAAAATGTCTCTTTTGAATTGCAGATTTTAAACGGTCAATAAATTGCTCCTCATCCATCCTTATTCTGCGGTAAAACAAGAGACGTTCCACAATTATAATTCCTGCTATAACAGAGAGAAGAAGGATAAGCACCATAACAGGGCCACCTTTCGAAATAAGTACAAACATCACCATAACTCCTTACTTGATAATTCCATTTTGAATATCACTTTAATATTTCCGGTATTCTACAATGATATTTTTGTCTTAAGGGTAAGTCTGCCGCCATCAGCAATGTAGTTTCCCCATAAATATCTGTCGGCAGCAAAAAAACCAAAAATGTCTGTTCCCTCAAGTATAAGCTCCACTCCTTCACTCAGGATATAATTGGCTCCCACTGAGACAGAAGGAACAGAAACAGGGGGCAGTGGATTAAAATCACCGGAAACAAACAATCCCCAGTCCTCTTTGCTATATTCAATCTCAGAATGGATGGACAGTAAAGGGTTTAAAACAACTTTATCATCCAGAAGCTGTCCACTCAGGGAAAGCAGAACTGAAAAATTACGGCTAAAATTAAAATTTGCAAATCCTGATAGATCCAGAAAGGTTACCTTACCGGCAGAAACACTAAAAAGACCTGTATTACTATTAAAGGAATCAAGGTTTGCAGAAATATAATTCTCCATATTCCTATAGATCCAGGAAAACCCAATTTCCAGCTTACTTACAGGAGAAAATCCCAGGGAACCATCCAAAAACCATTTCCGGTCAACACCGTCTCCCAATCCTGAATAGGGATACTTTTCCCAATTTTTATAGTTGGAATAATAATCAAGGGAATATCCTCCCGACATCTGATACCGGAAATAATTATTTACAGCTCCGGACAAAGCAAGTTCAAAGGGATAAGCGACAGGTGTACCGGGAGCCCAGAATAAACCTACAGAAGCAGAAATATCAACTGTCGAAAGTAAAAAGTCTATCAGAAGATCACTTGTAAATATATTCCTGTTCAGACTACTCTCCTGTTTATATACATACCCTGCTTTAAGGGTAAGAGCCATCCAGTCTTTACTCCAGCCCATTCCGCCATCGAAATCAAAAACAGTTTCGTTAAAACTTTCAGGAATTTCTCCTGAAATAGTTTTCCCTGCAATTTTTACATTGGCATTACCTGTCCATTCAAAATAGTCCTTTACAATGAATCCCAAATTAATATTTTTCAAACGATCAATTACGGAACCGTGATCAGGAACCAGCTGCTGCAGACCATTTTCCGTCTCAATAAATTGTCCCGAGGCTGATACAGAAAAATTATCATCACCTCTTTCAAAATCGCCCTGAAAAGTTTCGTTCCGTGAAAAATAACCTGTCCCGGGGTCGTTCCTACCAAAACCATCCAGACCTTCATGAGCAAAGGAAAGGGAAAATCTCAGGTTACTCCCAAGGCTGTAAAGTGAAATATTTCCTGCCAAATGATTTTTGAGTCCTATTCCAAGCATTCCTTCACTAAAAAAAGATGATTTTTCCCTATAATTATACTCTACAAAATCAGGCAAAGGCAGATCAAAACCAATCTCTCCAATTGGAATCTCATCCGGATCCGAAAGGGTAATTTCAAAATCAGGAAGGACAATCTCCTCATAATCAGGAACAACCAATTCTATTACCTGTTCTGATCTTCCCTCAAACTCAACAACAATGGGAGGAATTATTAAATCTATTGAGGAAGGAGCATCGCTCTGGGCATAAAGAGTCAATCCAAGAATTAAATATAATAATATAAATCCCTTTCTCATTTTGCCCTCTCAAGAACGGAACGGCCCTCTGTCAGCCATTCCGATGAAGGGAAATTACTCTCCAGCAGACGAATCATCCTTTCTGCACTATTAATATCCCCAGCTGCAACAGCCATTTCTGTAGCCCGGAGGAGTGACATCCCTGCAAGATCCCTGTTCCCCGGATTAACCATAGCTGCATCCAGATAAGACTTCGCAGCTCTGGAATAGTCTTTTCCAAGAAAATAAAATTCACCCAGATAGTAAAGAGCCCTGGATGCAGGAGAAGGGTATTTATCCCTTAGTTCAGCTACTGTACTCAGAAGCTTAAAAGCATCCTTCTGCCTGTCATTATACTTATACAGATAGATCCTGGCTAACTCAATATGTGCATCTCTTGATTCCGCCGTCTCCAGCCCGTCATTTTCTATTATTACAAGAAGATCTGCTTCCATTGACGCAACCCCGCTTTGAAGAAGATTGAGCTTCTGGATTTGTTCGCTAATTTCTTTAATATTATCCGAATCGGAATAGTTTGTTAAATACTCACTGTAGAAGGCAAGGGCTTTTCTATATTCTCCTTCGCCTGCATAAAACCCGGCAATTTTCTGTGTCGCCTTAGCCCTGAAATTACTTTCCGGATATTCATCCAGCAGTTTTTCAAGCAGAAGGATAGCTCCATAGACCTCATCCAGCTTCTCATCTGCCTCTGCACCCCAATAGAGAGAAACATCGCCCAGGTTTCCTTTGGGGAACTTAAGACGCTGAAAATAAAAAGCCTCTCCAGCTTCATTGTAATTCTTATTCTGAAAATATATTTCCCCTACCCTGAACAGAGCTTCCTCGCCGAGAGGACTGGTAGGATAGCGTTTATATAATTCCCTGTATGCAGAAACTGCAAGCATCGGCTTTTCCAGTTCCTCCAGGATTTGTCCATGGGCGAAAAGGGAACTATCTGCATAGGGAGAATCTCCATATTTTGTATACAAATTCTGAAAAATAACTTCTGCTTTATTCAAAGATCTCCCTGCATACAGTGATTTACCGTAAAAATACAAGCCTTTAACTTTATCCAGACCTTTTGAACGGGAACTAAAATCTGCAAAATATTGGGCCCCTTCGGTATATCTTTCAAGAAGATAGAGTGACCACCCTGAAAAATAGAGTGAATCCACATAGACACTGCTGTCCGGATAATCTCTTGTAATAAGTTCAAACCATTTAAATGAATCCTGATACTTCGAAAGCCTGTAAGAGGACCATCCACTGTAATATGCAATATAGGGATAAACAGAATCCAAATCAGACAACTTCAAAGAATCCAGACTAATCTCTGAAAGATATTCAAGGCCCTCCTCAAATTTCCCCTCTGCAATCGCAGCCAAACCGGCAATATATTCAATAAGGAGAGTGTAGGGATCCTGACTATTTATAATTTCAGAGCTTTCAAATTTCTTGAAAGTATCCTCAACATTTCCATAATTACCCTGATTGAACTGCAGCTTAATAATCTCAAACCAAATTTCAGGATTTTTTTCATCAAAGGGAAGATATTCATTGAACATATCCAGGGCTTTTGAAAATTTTTCAAGTTTAACATAAACCCTGGCGCTTAGAAGTATAAAATCATTTGTAAATTCCCCTCCCCGCCCTTCGGAAAGTATAGAGTCAATAAAGGAGGATCCCGCCTGATACCTGCCTGTCATATATAGAGTATAGGCATACATCCAGGCAGCATTGCTGAAATAATCTGACTCTTTAAATGAGAGTAGAAATTCCTTCAGATTTAACTCTGCTTCCATCCACTTTTTATCTTCAACAAGAACAGTAGAAAGGGTGTATAGTAACAGCTCATCACTTACTAAACTGGAATCATTGAAAGCTGTGAGTATCTTCACAGCTCCTTCTCGATCACCCTTCCTAACAAGCATTTTTGCCAGGTAAACCGGAACCAGACTGTTTACATCTGAAATCTCACTGGTTCTCCAGATTCGCTCAAGATATGAGGCTGCAATTTCAAAATATCCGTTTTTATAATTGTCAATTCCTACTCTGAGGAGAAATTCATTGAGGAGAACGGGAAATCCAGCTAGCTGAATTTGTGCTTTATCAAGGATATCCTTCTGACGATCATTGTCATCATGATAAATAGAAAAAAGCCGAATAAAAGCAACTGAAGCAACATCCGGTTCCCCGGTTAGAATTTCCTGATACAGAACTGCAGCCTCAGGTAGATTATCCGTTTTATATAGACTTTCGGCACGTATAAGATTGATTCGATCCATCCATACCTTTTCGAAAATGCCTCCGGAAATCCCTCTGGATTTTACAGCTATGTCATTATACCTGCCAATCTTCTCAAGAAGGGAAAGATAATATGTAATCAGATAGGGATCATCATAAATACCTGTGTTTCTGCTGAACCATCTGTCCAGAATTGATACTGCAGAACCGGTACGTCCTGCAAGATATTCAGATTTTGCATAGTAAAGGATAGCTTCCCTGTAGAGTGACCCAGGGTTATTTTCCAGAAAAGATGCAAACAGCTCCGAAGAACTATCCCACCTACCCTGCTTAAATTTAATGAGCCCTCTCCAGAAGGGAAGATAAACCGCAAATCTGGAATTCATATATCTTTTCTCAATACGGTCAAAGAGCCTTTCAGCTTCCTCAAGCTTCCCTAACCTCAGAGTAATTACAGCAATTCTAAAATGTGCATCCGGGACATAGAGCGATAAAGGATATTCCTGCAGCAAATCATCATAACGCTTTAAGGCAAAATCAAGTTCACCCTTATTATACCTGCTCTCTGCTTCATCAAAGAGTATCCGTTCAGGAGAGAGGGCAAATAAAGAAGCAGAAAAGATAATAAATAGAATAACTAACAACAACAATTTTCTCATTGCAACAAAGATATACCACAGAAGTATTTTTTTCAATCTGCATAATCTGATTTTACGGAAAGATCAGTTTCTCCATCCCTATTTTCTGTCAGGTACCTCTCGTAGTACTTCCGCTCTTTAATCTGTTTTATGGCTTCCTCTTTACTGTCTACATCAAAGGCATTTAAGGTCTCTTTCCCGACTATTAAATTTTCAAGATCCGGTAGATAAAAATTAGACTCTTTCAGAATTTCAATTAGAAATCGCAGATTCCCACACCCGTAATTATACAGCGGATAATGGGAAAGGTGAAGTTTAAGTACCTTTGAGCTAATTTCAAAACTCTCGGGTTTTGAAACTGGCAAAGATCTTTATATAAAAAATAAGTTCAGCGTCTCAGAACAGGATTGAAATCGATTCCCGAGGGTTCAAACCTGGTTGCAGCCTCAACCTTGACAAGATGAATAAAATTATCCTTCCAGTTTGCTTTTAGAAACTCCAGATCAATTTTTTTATTACGGGAATAAATATCTATCTGAAAGTCTCCTTTCATATCAATATAGGGGAATATTACAACTACATGAGTATGAACCCTTAAATAAGGAGGATCCTCTGACTTACTGTTTAAGGATCCCAAATAAAAATTCTGTGGATATTTTACTGCCAGCTCATAGAGTACAGTTTTAAGATCGGATACAGGATACCCTATATTCTCTCTGTATTCATGGTAGCGTAGATTTTTAACATCTACGGCAGTTATAGGCGCTTCAGGTTCAGTAAGTTTCAGGATCTCATATGCAAGATTTCTAGTCCAGTCAAGTCCGAAATAGGGATCAAGGCCTTCAAGTCTGGCACTCCATTTATTCCCCCGAAGTTCATAGTGCTTTTCTTTAAGATAGGCAATATCGATATTTGTTCCAGTTACAGGTTTGTAGATTCCATCAATAACCCACTTAGCAAACCCCGAACAATTTAAACCTCCGTCCCCATTCTGCTGTTTCAGGCTGTCAATATATACAAAGCTCCCATCCTTATCTATGGATCCGTCGTCGCTGTCCTGCAGGAAACCAAGTAACGGTTTAATTGTTTCGGATAAAACTCTTACATCCTGACCATAAAGTTTTCTGTAATCTGAAATATAAAAGTTCCAGTCAACATAGCTGGAAGTCAGTTCTGCCAGGCGTTCAAAAGAACTTACAGTGAGCTCTGAGAGGCTAAGGGGAACTCGTATATCACTTTGAATTAATCTTCCGAAAAGTTCAATATCCAGTATCGAATCATTATTAGCACCTTTTCGGAGTCTCAGAAACGAATTATCATCATTTTTAATAAATATCTTTATCTGCGTAATTCCCATATTTTCATCATCTGTATAATCCAGAGATCGCTTGATAATATAACTACCCTTCTCCCCTTTTTCATAGTTCAGATCCTGCCCATGGGAAAAACAGAAATAAAGGTTACCCCCCTCTTTTACTGTAAAAAAATTTACTCTGACACCGGTACTCTCAATTACCACAAAATCCGGGAGGAGAGAGAGTGCCTCCTTATTTGTTCCTGTCATCTGCTTGTAATATCGCTGTCTGACTTCTGTGTTCTCTGGAAACCCTAAACCATCACCAGAAAAATACAGAGCCGATAAATTCCCGGCTGGTATAAAGGTTAAAACTAAAAAAAATGAAATATTTATGAAAAGTTTTTTTGATTCCCGCATACTGCTGAATATCGTCAGATTTACCTAATTTATCAAAGAATTCTGTAATTTCTCGTTTATTTTGATAAGACTGGTTCTGATCTCCTGTATTTTTGTCCGTATATTCTGAATATCTGAATCCATATCCAGCCATAGCTGTTCTTTCATCCGGGAAATATTCATCCCCATTATTTTTCTTTGATTTCTACCTGAAGAGGTATTGAAGGAAAGCCCAGATCCTTCCTGATGTTATTAGTGATATACTGCAGATAGGAATCCGGAAATCCGTTTTTACGATTGATAAAGAATAAAAAATGAACCGGGTTGGTTCTAACCTGTGTTCCATATAGAAGTTTATATCGACCTGTATTATGCCTTGGAGCTTCCTGATTCTCCGTCCACCTTTTAAGAGCTTCATTAACTCGTGCAGTATCAATCCGCTTATTAAGCTGCTTCCAGACATTTTGAGCCTGGGTTAAAAGCTGATCAACCCCCTCGCCTGTTAAAGCAGAAATAGGAACAATTGGAGCAAAGGCAAGTACCGGAAATAAAAACCTAATCCGGTCTTTTACCGCTTCCATCTGATTGGGAATATCTTTAAGTCTGTCCCATTTATTTAATACAAGAATTACGCCTCTTCCTTTTTTTACAATCTGAGCTGCAATCTTCTTGTCCTGATCTGCAAGACCTTCAACAGCATCAATCATAAGAAAAACTAAATCTGAATCTTCAATACTCTGGAAAGCCCTGTTAACAGAATAGTATTCAACATTTTCACCAACTTTTTTCTTTCGCCGAATACCTGCTGTATCCAGAACCCTGAAAATTTTTCTTCCGGATTCAAATTTTCCTTCTACAATATCCCTGGTGGTTCCCGGAATATTCGAAACGATAGAGGCTTCCTTACCCAGTAATCGGTTTGTTAAAGTAGATTTTCCGGTATTGGGTTTACCCATTATTGTAACTGCAATCTGATGTTCCCCTGTCTCAAAGGCTTCCCTTTTAATTTCAAAATCTAACATCTCTTCAAGTTTTTCATCCAGCTCTGTAAGCCCCAGACCATGTTCTGCAGACATAGCCACTATATTATCAAAACCAAGAGAGTAAAAGTTCCAGACATCGGGTTCTCGTCCCTGATTATCAACCTTATTTACAACGACCAATACCTTTTTGGAATATCTTCTTAATATCTTAACAAGCACCTCATCTTCGGGTGTTATTTCCATGACATCCATTATAAACAGTACAAGATCGGCACTCTCCATAATTTCCAGACTGCGCTTACCGACAAGTGCATCCAGTCCTTCCTGCTCAGCCTTATATCCACCAGTATCAATCAGGCGGATCGTTCTGTTGTCAAATTCATACAGTGCCTCTACAGGATCCCTGGTTACCCCGGGAGTAGGGTCTGTTATAGCCTGTCGTCTCCCAACCATGCGGTTAAAAAGTGTTGACTTGCCTACATTAGGTCGTCCGATAACAGCTACTACCGGCAGCCCATTATCATACTGAGATATTTTCGAATCGTTCATTCATCCACGCTCTTACATACTTATCGATTTCCCCGGAAGAACTCATTTCCATGACTCTTCGAGCCAGTTCTTCCGCTTCATTCAGGTTTACAGATCGGATAATCTCTTTTACAGAGGTAAGGTCAATAGAACTCATACTGAAAGTATCCAGACCAAGACCCAGAAGTACAACAGTAGCAAGAGTATCCCCTGCCATCTCTCCACACATAGCGACGGGAATACCGGCTTTGTGGGCATTTTCAATTATCATTTTAATCAGGCGTAAAACACCTGGATGAAAGGATTTATACAGGTATGCTATATTTTCATTTCCTCTGTCAACCGCTACAGTATACTGTACGAGATCATTTGTACCAATTGAGAAAAAATCGACCTTTTCTGCCAGAATATCTGATATTATTGCAGCAGAAGGAACCTCTATCATCATTCCAATAGGTATTTTTTCATCAAAGGGAATCCCTTCACTTCTTAATTCTGATTTCGTCTCTTCAAGAAAGGCCAGGGCATCCTCAAGTTCTTCCAGACAGGAAATCATTGGAAACATTATTCGGAGTTCACCATGAACAGAGGCTCGAAGAAGTGCCCTCATCTGTATTTTGAAGATATCTTTATGGTGAAGGCAGAATCGGATCGCTCGCCATCCAAGGAGTGGATTTTTCTCCTGGAAGGTATCGAAATCAGGTATTATCTTATCGCCTCCCACATCGAGAGTTCGTATGGTAACACCTCCATGATCCTTCATTCCCAAAACAACCGACGAATAAGCTTCATACTGATCATCTTCACTGGAAAAGCCGCTGGGGCGCAGAAAGAGAAACTCTGAACGGAACAAACCTATACCATCTGCCTCATGCTGCAGTACCAACTCAAGCTCGTCGGGCATCTCAATATTAGAGCTCAAGGCAACCCGTTTACCATCCAGGGTCTCTGCGGGAAGTCTGTTAAGTTTATTCAACTGAACAGAATGCTGCTGCCATCTTTTGGATTTATTCTGATATTCAGTCAGAACTTCACTATCCGGTTTAAGTATGACAGTTCCGGAATTGCCGTCCACAATAATTGTATCACCACTGGAAGCCTCATCAGTAATATTTGTAAGACCCAGAACTGCAGGTATTTCAAAAGAGCGAGCAAGTATAGCCGTATGGGAAGTTCGTCCGCCTGCATTCATTACAATTGCTTTAACCATTTTTCGGTTCATATTAACAGTATCAGAAGGCATAAGGTTATGGGTAGCTATTACAACTTCCTCGGAGATATCCGCCAAAGAAATCTTTTCGTGAAACATGAGATGCCGGTGGATACGCCGGGTAACATCGTATAGATCCACAGATCGTTCAACCAGATATGGACTACCGGCTTTTCTTAGAGTACGAATAAACTGCCTTACAGTAAACAGAAGAACCCACTCTATATTCTTTTTGAAAAAACTTAAATTTTCTTCTATCTGCCTTATAAATTCAGGATCAGTCAGCATCATAATGTGGGAATCAAGGAATCTGCTCTCTTCAGTAATCTCCTCTTTTGATGCCTGAGCCTGTATCTTCTTCAGATCATCACCAACTTTTCCTGCAGCGATATGAAACCTCTCAAGCTCAGATACCAGTTTATCCTCGTCGATAGTATACTTCGGCACCTTGAGATTATCATCCAGATATAAAAAGACCTTCCCTATTGTTATACCTGGTGAAGCTGAAACACCTTTAAAAATCTTCATATAATGAACTATACGAACTTTTAAATCTCATGTCAAACTATTAACTTCAGCAAACCCGGTTAAACGAATAATAACTGAAACTATCTATTGATAATCATTTAAATTGCCGATATTTTGTAGAAGATGAAAAAGAAAAAATCGTCAATAGGCTGTTTATTCTGGATTGCTCTAATCCTGCTTATAATTGTTATCTTTCTATTCAGCAGAACACGAATAGAGAAGGTGATGGATAATACAGGATTCCTTGATTTTCTTTCCTCGGAAAGAAACCGTGACAAACCTGAGGTTGACAGAATTATAGTCGAACAAAACGACAGTGAAGAACAGATAAATACTATTCAGACTCCGGAGAATACAGTCCCTGAACCGGTGCAGGAAGTTACTATCAATGTTCAGGAAACTAAAAGTTCTGTGGAAAAAATGGATCAGCCTGTAGTCGAAAAGAATATAAGAACATCAATATTATACTTTGTAAATGTTAATAATGAGGAAAATATTTCCCTTCAGGGAATTTCCAGGCCCGTTTACTACGATGACAGCCCTCTAACAGCAACTCTTACTGCCCTGCTGGCAGGATTAACCTCCAGTGAACTAAACAAGGGGCTTCTCTCCCTGATACCTCAGGGTACAGAAATTAAGGGAATCACAATTTCCAACGGTACTGCTACAATTGATTTCAATGAATCTTTAAGTTTTAACAGCTTTGGGAAAGAAGGGCTGGAATCTGAGCTCAAGCAGATTATTTTTACTGCTACTGAATTTCCAACAGTTGATAAAGTTCAGATCCTAATCAATGGACAGAAAAAACAATTCCTTTCCACAGAAGGAGTTTTTATCGGAGACCCCCTGACAAGATCATCCGTACAGTAGAGAGTCAGTAGCGGCAAGGCATGCCTTGCCGCTACTGCTGCAACCCATCAATCAGAACATATAATTCCATTCCAATTTCCTCCATCCAGTGAGAATCTGTAGAATTAGTGTAATTTTCCCGTATTAGAAATAGAAACTCTGTATTACCTTTTCTTCCTTTAACAGGTGAGAGCATAATTTTCTCCACAAACAGATTATCATTGGCAATTTTCGCCAGAAGATTACCAATTACATTAGCAAGTATTTTTGAGTCTTTTATTATTCCGTTAAAATCAGGATATTCACATGTATCTATTTCAAACTGCGGTTTTACAAGAGCTATCATCCATTTTTCTTTTGTCAGATCAATTATTCGGGCAGCTGCTCCACTGATGGAACGGAAAGAGAGATCTGCAACAGCCGCATCAGGGAAGGGGTAAGGTTTTTCGAAATTCATAATATTACATTTTTCATGAACACTAACCCGTGAATTATTTCTTAAGGACCATGCCAGTTGATTATAACCCACATCCACAGAGTAGATCTTAGTTGCTCCTTTCTGCAAAAGACAATCTGTGAATCCACCTGTTGAACTCCCGGCATCCAGAAATATTTTGCCTTCCACATTAATATTCCACTGCACCAGAGAAGCTTCAAGTTTCAAACCGCCTCGGGAAACAAACTTTTTTTCAATAATTTCAAGGGAGGATCCTGAACTAATTCTGAAGGATGGATTTGTAATTTTTTCATTGTTAACAATTACCTCTCCGCAGAGTACTCTGGAAAACAGCTCCTCCCTGGAATATTCAGGAAAACGTAGTTCAAGCTCTTTCAACAACAGCTTATTCTTCATAATTCAGATATTTGATTGCTCTTTAATTCTTTTTATTAATAAACATTTTCCAGATTTTGAATCCAGTTCCAGAAATACACCTGATATTACCGCAGGATTATCTGCTACTTCATGCTTAAGAGGCATTTGTGTCAGAGATCTTCGTACTGATATATTATAATCACTTCCAATAACACTATTCATCGGTCCTGTCATTCCTAGATCAGAAAGATATGCCGTTCCTCCTGGAAGGATCCTTTCGTCCGCCGACTGTACATGTGTATGGGTTCCAAGAACAGCACTTACCTTCCCGTCAAGATAGATCCCCAGGGCTTCTTTTTCCTCAACAGACTCAGCATGAAAGTC
Source organism: Spirochaetota bacterium (assembly GCA_024280415.1). Taxonomy (GTDB): domain Bacteria; phylum Spirochaetota; class Spirochaetia; order B11-G9; family B11-G9; genus JAJRQE01. The sequence goes on from JAJRQE010000026.1 coordinate 17,835, forward strand.
AACAATAACTATTTTTGCCTTGTTTTTTAGTTTTTTAGAATTTTCAAGACCTACTTTAAAAGGACAATCAAGATTTCCAAAATTCTTTCGCCCCTGTAGGTTTAGAACAGCTACTTTTTCCCCCTTTACATCCAAAACAACTGAACCCTTTCCCGGTGCAGAAGGCGGATAATTTGCCGGACGGAGGATTGCTTCCCCGGAATCAAGTAGCTGGTATATCTCCCTTTTCTGCCATATATGATTTCCGGAACTAATAACATCTGCACCGCTTGCAAAAATTTGCAGTGCTATTTCAGGGGTTATACCAAATCCATCTGATGCATTTTCGCCATTGATTACAACAAAGTCAGCTTTATATTCTTTGATAATTGATTTAAGACCTATAAAAACAGCCCTGCATCCTGGCTGACCAACAATGTCACCCAGGACCAGAACTTTTATAATATTTTCAGACACTGCGCGGCCTTCATTAACGGGCATATTCCACAACCCGGGTTTCCCTGATTATAGTTACTTTAATTCTTCCAGGATAGCGCATTTCAAGTTCAATTTTCTTTGCAATATCCTTGGCAAGCTCTCTTGACCGGACATCATCAACAGTATCCGTATTAACCATAATTCTGAGCTCTCTGCCTGCCTGAATCGCATAAGCCTTATCTACACCTTCAAATTCTGTGGATATTCTTTCCAGATTTTCAAGCCTCTTAATGTAGTTATTCAGCGTCTCACGTCTGGCGCCGGGTCGTGATGCAGATATTGCATCGGCAATCTGGGTAATTACAGATTCCACACAACTTGGCTCTACATCATTATGGTGAGAGATAATTGCATTTATAACCCGTGGGTCTTCATTATGCTTCCGAGCCATTTCGGCACCAAGTTCTGCATGATTTCCATCACCCTCAGTCTCAATTCCTTTTCCTATATCATGGAGAAGTCCACCACGTTTTGCAATCTCCCTGTTTGCACCGGTTTCAGCAGCTATCATACCACAGACAATAGCAACCTCTTTGGAATGTAGAAGTACGTTCTGTCCATAGCTGGTTCTAAAATGAAGACGACCCAGAGCCCGTACTATTTCTTTACTGATATTATGGATTCCAAGATCAAAGACAACTTTTTCTCCTTCTTCGAGAATTATCTGGCTGATCTCTTTTGTTACTTTCTGAACAACCTCTTCAATCCTGGCAGGATGAATTCTGCCATCCTGGATCAGTCTCTCCAGAGAAACTTTAGCAATTTCTTTTCTTACAGGGTCAAATGACGATATAACAACAGCTTCCGGAGTATCATCAATAATAATATCTACTCCTGTTAAAGTCTCCAATGTCCGGATATTACGACCCTCACGGCCAATAATACGACCTTTCATCTCATCATTCGGCAGACTAACAGAACTTATGGAAACATCAGATGTTACATCCGATGCCAGTCTCTGAATAGTGGTAATGACGATATCTCTTGCCTTTTTCTCGGCATCACTTAAAGCATCCTGCTCAATCTTATTGATCATAATCTGAGCATCATGCTTTGCCTCATTTTCCATTGACTGGATAATAAGGTCTTTAGCTTCTTCAGTTGAGAATCCTGCTACTTTCTCAAGCTCCCTCTTCCACCTGTCCTCTTCCTCAAGAAGAGAACTCTCTCTATCTTTAACTCTACTCTCACGGTCTGAAAGCACTTTTCTCTGGGTATCCAGATCAATCTGCTTCTTCTCTAGATTTTCTTCTTTCTGCAGAAGTCTTCGCTCCATACGCTGAGACTCAATACGTCTTTCCCTGTACTCACGTTCCTGCTGATTCCGCTCTTTTTGGAGCTGGTCCCTTCCCTCTGAAAGTAACTCTTTTCTTTTTGCATCTGCTTCTTTTATTGCTTCATGATTTAAACGTTCAGCCCTTTGTTCTACAGAGGAAAGCTGAAATTTCGCATAAAGCCATCTAATTATCCAACCTAGAAATACACCGGCGAGAGGAAGAATTATAAGTAAAATTCTAATCATTTACTTCCTCCAAAGTCAGTTGAAACAAATAATAGACTTAAATCCTTTTGAGTGTCAAGGTAAACTAATTTTGTAGCTATTGGGTATTTTATAGTGTTTGGAGTTTTTTGATATAGAATTCAAGAGGTTTTACACCTTTTAATCCAAGAATCAAACAAGCTGAGTTCTTTTCGAAAACTATGGGGATATAAATACTGCCCTTCATATAGCTTAGATCACCCTCATAAATTTTTTCATCAATTTCAACAATTCTTGTCCTTCCCTGCTTAAACTGAAAGATTTTATTCTTACCTAAGATACTTTCACCGATGATATCATCCTGAGGAAAAATTAACTTTGAAACTGTTGTAGGGTTAAATCCAAGAGAATGATCCAAAAACCATTTATCACCTTCCTGAACTATCAAACCAGCAAAAACAGCATCCAGATACTGGGATATTTTCATTAGCGATTGAATTACACCAATATTCCCCTTTTTAAAATCTATTCTAAAACTATCATAGTTAAATCTATTTCCAGTAAATCCAGAAACCTGAGCTTTTATTACTGGATCTTCTGATTCTTCTCCTTTAGTTACAAATAAGGGTAGATCAACATCCGGCAGCTTAAACATATTTACAAAACTACTTTCATCTTCTGATTCACTTGCCGGGCTAAGAGAATCTACCAATTCTTTCAGGCTCTTATCCTTAGGTTCAATATCCGCAGTGTATAATTCATCATTAATCTTAAATACCCCATCTTCCAGGGAAATAGATTCTTTAATATCTGTATTATCTGCTAATTCTGACAAATCTACTATTTCCAACAAACCTCTCTCGATTAAAACTTCCAGGCGTTGGTCTAAAGTTCCCGAAAGTTCAAAACTTTCTTGTTTAGAATCCAACTCTTCCAACTCTTCCAGTTCTTCCAGTTCTTCCAGTTCTTCCAGTTCTTCCAGTTCTTCCAGTTCTTCCAGTTCTTCCAGTTCTTCCATGATTCTATCTTTCTTCCCGGACACCGGATTATACATTTCATCCTGCACCATTGCTTCAACCTTTTCAACTACAGATATATTATCATCAACTACTTCCAGAAACCCCTGAATCGACCCGGAGGAGGTTGTATATGTTAAATTATAAATGTTAAAATTTTCTGAAACATTTTCCAACTTATATATTTTTTCCTCATCATTCAGAACCAGAGTTAAATTTTCTAGCTCATCTTCAAGATTATCAGTACTATTTTCCTGTAAAGGAACTTCTACATAGGATAATTCGTCGTAGTTTTCTGAAAATATATTCAATTCTGTATTCGAATCATCACCATCATAATAATCAAGTAAATTTTCCATACTTTTCTGACTGAATATTTCCTTTTCAAGATCAACAATAGCAGTAAGTTTAAATTTACCATCAAAGATCCCAATATTTTCGAGTTCATTATCCAAATCAACTTCACGATACCTGGATGAATTATCATCTTCAGGATCAAAACTTAAAATGTCAATATCCGGAATTAGAAGAATATCATTAAGATCTTCCAGTCCCTCAAAACTGTTATCAGAAAGAGATTGGGTACTGATAAATTGTTCTTCACCTTCGACAAGCTCAGGTACCATATCATCACTGACAGTTTCGAATACATCCACTTCAGATATTTCTTCTATCTCTTCCAGAGATTCCAGTTCCTCATCACCTTCTTCAAGTTCATCCAGCTCCTCACCTTCGACAAGCTCAGGTACCATATCATCAGTGACAGTTTCGAATACATCCACTTCAGATACTTCTTCTATCTCTTCCAGAGATTCCAGTTCCTCATCACCTTCTTCAAGTTCCTCCAGCTCTTCTACTTCTTCAATCTCGTGATCAGTAATGTTATTATCAGTAGCCTTGCTTCGACTCTCCAGAGGAGACCTTTCAATCTGAGCAGTACCAGCCAAAATCGAAGGACTCGCTTTAAGTATTTTTGTTAAAACATCTTCAAGATTAGAAATTCCAATACTGGATTGGGAAGATTCAGAAATTCGACTATCTATCAGATTTAAAAGCTCTTCCCATGATCGATCTATAAGTTTATCGATCTCCGCTGCCTGATCTTTGCGAACACGCCCCAATCCTCGCTGGATATCTTTTTTTATTATATCACCCTTAAACTGCAGACCTCGCTGCCAGTTTTTAAGATCCAGGTTTTCTCTATTTTCCAGATATTCCCTTAAGAATACAGCCTGAAGTTTTTTTATACGGCTGTTGATGATTATTAATTTATCTTGTCTTAAACTAAAGAGAAGAAATATAATAAGAAAAGAGGTTGTAAAAAAAGCAATGGACAAAAAAACTTTTAGGAATCCATCGATTTTGTAATTATTCAGATTAATTAATTCACCTATATTACCTAATCCAGGTATTTCACTTGAAATAAGAACATAATCCTCTCCAGTTACTGAATCAGTAAATAGTCTTGTTGAATCTGACAACAGATTCTCCCATTTAGTCTTTTCCCTGGCAAATTCATCGAGATTGGATATTACAGCCCCAAAGACCAAACCATCATCATAAATACTAAGTTTACCATCAATCTTCATCAATCCTTTCTCTATAAGATATCTACGAAGATCACCCAGAGAAACCACAACAATTGCTGATCCCCTTGTTATTCCCAATTTATCTACAGTCGTAAATCTGTAAATTATCTGGTTACCAATACTATCTAGATAAATTGCATAATCACTGACTGCTGTATTAGCAAGAAGATTAAAATCGATAATATTCTTTGAAGCTTCTTCAAGGTTTTTATAAACTTTTCTAAAAACAGTACTTCCTGATTTTTCTGCAAAGTCTGCAGAACTATAGTGAATTTGTTGTTTATCATCATAAAACCAGATAAATTGAATTCCCTGAAATTCCTCTTTAAACAATTTTATTAAATTATCAAATTTAGTTATATACTCTTCATCCCACTGGGAAGAATATATTTTTTGGATATCAAGACTTTCCAGTATTAAACTAAAACGTTTACGATACTTTTCATTATAACTCTTAATTTCATCGACTTTTACTATAAGTTCATTTTGATCTAATTCCTGGACTCTTTTATTGAATATCTCTAATTCAAAATATGAGAAAAGGCCTGTATAGCCAAGAAACACTACAACAGAGGTAAATATAACTGTTATTAATAAACTTAGAGATATACGCTGTAGTGCATTCATAAACTACTGAAACTCCCCTCCTGCTGCCAAGATACTAAATCACACTACTTTATCGGCTGAATTGCAAAGAAGGCTAAGGTGTATATATAAAAAAAGAGCTGTCAAATCTTGTTTTTGACAGCTCCTCAATATTCAATAGACAAATACTATTCTTCGGTAGTTGTTGTCTCTTCAGCAGAATCTTCAGCTTTCACTTCAGCTTTCACTTCAGCTTTCACTTCAGCTTTTGCTTCCTTTGGTTCAGATTGAGTTTTCATTTCCGATTTTTTGGATTTGGTTTTCCCGGAGTCCTTTTTATCAGATCCGGAATCGCCATCTTTTTCAACCAATTCAAGAATAACCAGCTCTGCAGCATCACCCTGCCTATGTCCCAGCTTAAGTACTCGTGTATAACCGCCAGGTCGTTTCTCGTTTCTGGGAGCTATCTCTGTAAAAAGCTTAGCAAGAATATCTTTATCCTTAATATCTTTTGCAATTTGTCTTCGATTATGTACCGAATCAATTTTTGCTTTAGTTATCATTTTCTCTACAGTTCTCTTTACAGCAAGAGCTTTCGACTTAGTTGTTGTTATACGTTCATATCTTAAGAGAGAAGTAGCCATATTCCTATGCAGAGCTTTTCTGTGACTTGTTTTTAGTCCAAGCTTATTGAACCCTACTCTATGCTTCATTTTCTTCTTCCTCATTCATTTCGAGTTTTCTGGAAGTTTTCAGGACACTATAGTCAGTCATCCCCAAACTTAAATTCCACTCTTTTAGTTTTTCTTTTATTTCAAGTAACGATTTCTTTCCAAAATTTCTAGTTTTAGCTATTTCATCCTCAGATTTTCTGGTTAAATCGCCAATTGTTCTGATATTGGCATTTTTCAAACAATTGCTTGACCGTACGGAGAGTTCCAGTTCCTCAACGGGTGTTACAAGGATAGATTTAATTCTTTCCTCTTCCTCGTCAATTTCTTCGTCTCCAGTAACTGCATCCTCATCGAAATTGATAAAAATTGTAAAATGATCTTTAGCAATTTTAGCTGCTTCTGCAAGGGCATCAGCAGGACCAAGTGTGCCATTGGTAAAAATTTCAAGAATCATTTTATCATAATCGTTACGCTGACCAACACGGGTATTCTCTATAGAATAACGTACACGCTTGATAGGTGAAAAAATAGCATCTATCGGTATTGTTCCTATGACATCAATATATTTTTCATTTATTTCAGAAGGGACATAACCACGTCCATGATCAACCTGTATTTCAAAATCAATTTTAGCTTTGTCCATCATTGTGAATAATTCAAGATCACCATTTGTTACTTCAACACCTTCACTTTTTCCAAAAACCTCACCCTTAACGATACCCGGACCACTTAGTTCAACAAGTATCGTCATTTGGTCTACGCCTTCTGGTAGTTTTATCTGCAGATGCTTCAAATTGTTCAGTATTTCCGGTGTATCCTCTGATACCTCAGCTATTGATTCAAATTCACTTGATATCATATGGGGTGTACCGTCTTCATTATAAGTAGTGATCTTTACAGCCGAAATAGCAAATCCCTGAATTGAGGATAACAGAATCCTTCTCAGAGTATTAGCAATTGTGGTACCGTATCCACGTTCAAACGGATACGCTATAAACTTCCCATAATTGGTGTCTACTTCGCTATGCTCAAAAGTTATCCCTTTCGGCATTTTAAATCCCTTCAAAAGGTTTTTCTGCGCCATGCAAACTCCTATCTAGAATAAAGTTCTACGATTAACTGAACATTTACATCAAGAAGATCATTTACTTCACTTCTTTGTGGAAATGCATTAATTTTGCCTTTCATTTCATCTGGATTTAGATCCATCCATGGATACACACCTGATTTTGTGTATTCTTTAAGGCTTTCTTTAATTACAACCATTTTCTGACTTTTAGCCTGTACCGATACCTCGTCGTTTAATTTTAAACGATAGGATCCGATTGTAACTCTCTTACCATTAACCAGAATATGTCCGTGTGAAACAAGCTGTCTTGCCTGTTTTCTGGAAGAAGCAAACCTCATCCTGTAGACTGTATTATCCAACCTTCTTTCAAGTAAAGTTATCAGGTTGTCACCGGTCTTTCCCAGTAATCTGTCAGCTTCCTGGAATGTAAGTTTAAACTGCTTTTCAAGCATTCCAAAAGTTCTTTTCAATTTCTGCTTTTCCCTAAGCTGGATTCCATAATCAGAACGTTTTTTTGCTCTAAACCTTGGACCCTTACCTGGAGGGCTTGCTTTTTTTGCTATTGGGCACTTGGCACTATAGCATCGCTCCCCTTTGAGAAAGAGCTTTGTATTCTCAGCCCGGCAAAGCCTACACTGAGGACCTACATATCTTGCCATTCTTTTACCTCTTTATACTCTTCTTGTCTTTTTAGGTCTGCAACCATTATGAGGGATGGGTGTGACATCCTTGATACTTCTTACCAGAAGACCAAGATTACCCAAAGAACGTATTGCCGATTCACGCCCTACTCCAGGACCCTTGACAAATACATGAACCTCTTTTAAGCCAAAATCGATGGCTTTCTTAGCTGCAGTTTCTGCAGTTACCTGTGCTGCATAAGGTGTAGATTTTTTTGCGCCGCGAAAACCTAACCCTCCTGCACTTGCCCATGAAACCGCATTTCCATTTAAATCTGTAACAGTAACAATTGTATTGTTAAAGGTAGCCTGCACATAAACATTTCCTTCATATACAGTCTTCTTCGTTTTCTTTTTAGTTTTAGCCACTTATATCCTCCAACCTTACTTCTTCTTTCCTGCTACTGTCTTCTTCTTTCCCTTTCTGGTTCTTGCATTCGTTTTTGTCCGCTGTCCCCTTACAGGAAGGCCTCGTCTATGCCTAAGTCCTCTATAACAACCTATATCCATTAATCTTTTAATATTAAGAGCTGTCTGAGTTCTAAGTCTTCCTTCCACAGTATAATCACTGTCAATTGCTGCTCTAATCTGATTTATCTCTTCAGAAGATAAATCATTAATTCGGATATCAGTATCAATTCCTGTTTTCTTACATATTTCAACAGCAGAAGTTCTGCCGATTCCATAAATGTATGTCAGTGCAATTTTAACTGCCTTATTCGGAAGGTCTATTCCTGAAATTCTTGCCATTTAGATGATCCCCCTACCTCTGCCTCTGCTTATGTTTGGGATTCTCACAAATAATTCTGACAACCCCTTTACGACGTATTACCTTACACTTATCACACATAGGTTTAACACTTACTCTTACTTTCATATCTTTATCCTCTATAAGTTCCTAGATCTGATCTTACCTTTTTTCATGATTCCATCATGATGATGCATCCTGAGATGACCCTCAATCTGGGACATTGTATCCAAATCAACACCTACCATAATTAACAATGAAGTACCACCCATTAACATTGCTACAGCGATTGGAAAATTAAAAAGCTTCTGTACAATAGTTGGTATAATAGCTATAAAAGCTAAAAACATTGAACCGGGTAATACAATCCTGTTTAATATTTTTGAAAGATGTTCTTCCATCTTCTCACTTCGTATACCTGGTATAGAACCTCCATTTTCCCTTATCTGTTTTGCAATTTCTACCGGATTTAGTGTGACCTGAGTATAAAAATATGCAAAAAATATAATCAGTAATGTATAGATTATAATATAAGGTGAACCCTGAGGTCTCAGCCAATATGAAAAACTTGCAAGCCATTTTACTTCAGGTCCAAGATTTCCTGCTATCTGTAAAGGAAAAGTTAAAACAGATGAAGCAAATATAACTGGAATAACACCCGAAGGGTTTATTTTAAAAGGAATGTATGTACTTTGAGCACCATACATTTTTCTTCCAACTACACGTTTTGCATAGTTAACCGGTATCTTCCGCTGCCCCTGCTGTTCATAAATTACAAGTGCTACAACCGCAACAAACATTGCTATAACAATAATAACATGAACAGTATTTATCTCACCGCTTTTTACCATTCTAAAAAGTGTTATAAAGGCATTGGGCATACGCGCTACTATACCTGCAAAAATAATAAGTGATATGCCATTACCCTCTCCACGCTGGGTTATCTGCCCTCCGATCCATATAAGAAAAACAGTTCCGGTTGTTACTGTGAGCATTGCAATAATCGTATACTGCAGACGCCCCATAGTAATAGCATTCGGGATTGAATTAGCATATACAGTTACAACATATGACTGAAGAATACATATTACCAGAGTTGCATAACGGGTAATACGCTGAACTTTCTTTCGTCCGCCATCTTCTTCGGACATCCTCTTAAGAGAAGGAATAACCAGCAATAGAAGCTGCATAATAATCTGCGCAGAGATGTAAGGCATTATACCAAGCATAAAAATAGAAAAGTTCTTGAATGCACCACCGGCAAAGAAATCTATATACTCTGTAATACCAATATTACTGGATCCCTGCTGAGACATAAAATATAGTTTTAAAGCATTGATATCAATTCCGGGAATCGGTAAAGTTGCACCCAGTCGAAAAACAATAAGCATAGAAATTGTAAAAAATATCCTCTGCCTTAATTCTTTGACCCTAAATACATCTATGAACGCATTATTAGCCATTATTACCTTCTTTAATTCCGATCACCGTTCCGCCGGCTTTTTCAATTTTTTCTTTTGCCCCGGCAGTTATTTTCTCTACCTGAACTTCAAGTTTAATTTTGAGATCACCATTACCAAGGATTTTTACCAGATTTTTTTTACCTTTTAATAAACCCTTTTCTCTAAGAGAACCAGTGTTAACCACATCACCATCCTTAAATTTCAACTCAAGGCTTGAAACATTAACTATTGTATACTCTTTTTTGAAGGGATAATTAGAAAAACCTCTATGGGCAATTCTTCGATAAAGAGGCATCTGACCACCTTCAAACCCTGGTCTTGTTCCACCTCCGGATCGTGAATTCTGGCCGTCATGTCCTCGCCCGGCAGTTCTTCCTTTGCCGCCCTTACCACGGCCTACAATTGTTTTCTTTCTGTTGGCACCTCGGGGTGCTTTTATCTGATCCATGATTATTTGATCTCCTCAACTTTCACAAGATGTGATACTGTGTTGACCATGCCCATGATAACAGGATTCATTTCCTGTTCAACAGTACTGTTCATTTTCTTTAAACCAAGAGCTTTAACTGTTTTCCTTTGTGCAGGCAAACGACCTATTACACTCCTGACAAGTTGTATACGTATTTTTTTAGCCTTCTTCTTAGCCATCACTAACCCCACATCTCGTCAAGGGATTTACCCCTGTTCTTTGCAATCTCTTTGGCATCAAAAATGTTTTCAAATCCATTAAATGTAGCCTTAACAATATTCATTGTATTTTTTGATCCCAGAGATTTACTTAAAATATCATGTATACCGCAAGCTTCCATTATTGCTCTTACAGGACCTCCTGCTATAACACCGGTACCTGGTGAAGCAGGCTTAAGGAGAACACTTGCACTTTTGAAGTTACCAATTATTTCATGGGGTATAGTAGAATTTTTTACAGGAACAGTAATAAGATTTTTCTTTGCTTTTTCAATGCTTTTTCGAATTGCCTCAGCTACATCATTCGCCTTTCCAAAACCAAAGCCTACTCTTCCGTTCCGATCACCAACTACCATAAGGGCAGAAAATGAAAATCTTCTACCACCCTTAACTACTTTAGCAACTCTGTTAAGCTTTATGAGCTTTTCAACAAACTCTTTATCTTTATCCACATTCCCCCCTAAAACTTAATGCCGGATTTTCTGGCACCTTCAGCAATACCTTTAACTATACCGTGATATAGATAGCCATTCCTGTCAAAAACAACAGTTGATATTTTTTTAGCTTTTAGTCTGGCACCTATTTCAGTACCTAATTTTGTTGCATTCTCAACATTGTTCTTTAAATCTTTAAAAGAAGCTTCCATTGAACTGACAGATGCAATAGTATTTCCTGCAATATCATCAATTACCTGAACATACATGTTTTTTGAACTTCTAAAGACAGTCATCCTGGGTCGTACTGTTGTACCGGAAATGGATTTACGAATATGTTTTTTTCGTCTTTGTCGTCTTTTACCTTTTTCTTCAACTCTTTTCATACCCGAACCTACTTAATACCCGATTTTCCGATTTTTCTTCGGATTGTCTCTTCTTCGTATTTAATACCCTTGCCTTTATATGGCTCAGGTGGACGAAGAGATCTTATCTCAGCACATGTCTGACCAACTTTCTGCTTATCTATCCCGGAAACAGTAATTTTATTGGTGCCTTCGCAGCTAATGGTAATATCATTACTGATGTAATATTCAATCTGAGTAGAAAATCCCAAATTTAAAAAGAGAATTTCTCCTTTTACTTCTGCACGATAACCAACCCCGTTAATTAATAACGACCTGGTAAATCCAACAGATACACCCGTAATCATATTCCTGACCAGCTGTCTATACAAACCATGGAATGCATGAGACCTTTTAGAATCGTTTTTTATTCCAACGATTACTTTATCATCTTTTACTTCGAAAGCTACCTCAGGTTGAAAATCCTGAGTAAGCTTCCCTTTGGGCCCTTCAACTGTAACTAAATTATCAGTTGTGCTTACCTTTACACCCTGAGGTATCTGGACCGGTAATTTACCAATTCTTGACATATTTACCTCACCTTACCATACAGAACAAATCAGTTCACCACCGACTTTTTGTTCTGAAGCCTTTCTGCCTGTAATTACACCAGTTGATGTTGATACAATAACAATTCCGTGACCATTGTAAATTCTGGGCATTTTTTTATATCCCATATAAAATCTCCTACCAGGAGTAGAGATTTTTTTCAGGCCGTGGATAATAGGTTTATCAGTAGTATCATATTTCAAAAATATTCTGATACTATTAATATTATCCTTGGTGGTCTTCTTAAAGTTTTTAATATATCCCTCATTTTTAAGTATCTTAACTACTTCAAGCTTTAACTTTGAAGTGGTTACATCTACTTTTTCGAAACGCGCACTACTGGCATTACGAATTTTTGTAAGCATATCTGCTAAAGGATCTGATACTGACATTTCGTTCTCCCTACCAGCTTGATTTTGTTACACCTGGAATCAGACCTTCACTGGCCAGTTTCCTGAAACAAATCCTACACATCTGGAATTTCCTCATATACCCTCTGGGTCTTCCACATATACGACACCTATTAACAATACGTGTACTGTATTTTGGTTTCCGCTGGGCTTTTATAATCATAGATTTTTTTGCCACAATTAAACTCCCTACTTCCTAAAAGGCATACCAAGTTTTTTTAAAAGCACCCTTGCTTCCTGATCTGTATTGGCTGTTGTAACAATCGCAACATTCAGTCCGCTGACTCTTTCAATTTTATCATAATCAATTTCAGGAAATATTATCTGTTCTGTTATTCCCATTGAAAAATTACCATGTCCGTCAAAAGCATTAGGATTTATTCCCCTAAAGTCCTTTATTCGTGCAATAGCAACATTCATCAACCGATCCAGAAACTCCCACATTTGATTTCCCCGAAGAGTAACCTTAGCTCCAATCTCGACACCTTCACGTAATTTAAAATTAGAAATTGACTTACGAGCTTTCGTCTTTACCACATGCTGACCGGAAATCAGCTCCAGTTCTTTTACAGCAGATTCCAAAAACTTTTTATTAGAGATTGCATCACCCACCCCTACATTTAGAGAGACCTTTTCAATACGAGGAATCTCCATTACGGATTTGTAACCAAACTCTTCAAAAAGCTCTTTTGACACCTGCTGCTTATAAAGCTTCTTCACATTAGGTACATACTGTTCCATTAGAGCACTTCTCCAGTTTTCCTGGCAAATCTTACTTTCTTGCCATTCTCAAATTTATAACCAATCTTAGTCACCTGACCGCCTTTTGTAGTCATTGCAACATTGGAAATATGTAGTGGTGCTTCAATTTCAATAATTCCACCCGTATCCTGCTGACTCTTTTTCTTAGCGGCCTTTTGACCATATTAAGTCCCTGCACAATAACTCTTCCACTAACTCTGTCAATCTTTAATACACGTCCGGTTTTACCTTTTTCTTTTCCGGTCAAAACCTTTACTGTATCATCTTTTTTTATTCTGGTTTTCATTTTCTCTTTCATGACAACCCCTTAAAGCACTTCCGGAGCGAGGGAAACGATCTTCATCTGACCTGCATCCCTCAACTCTCTTGCAACAGGTCCAAAAATACGCTTTCCCTTTGGATTACTATTTGCATCAATAATAACACAAGCATTATCATCAAAACGAATATACGTACCATCAGGCCTTCTGTATTCCTTCTTGGTTCTTACTATTACAGCTTTCTGAACTTCACCTTTCCTTATTGCCGCATTTGGTATAGCATCTTTAACCGCAACAACAATAACATCACCTATTCCGGCAATAGTTCGTTTACTTCCACCAAGAACCTTAATACACTGAACTCTTTTTGCGCCACTATTATCTGCCACATTCAGATATGTCTGCATCTGTATCATAACGCAACTCCTTTTATTCTATTTTGCCCGTTCAATAATCTCTGCCAAACGCCAGTGTTTATCTTTACTAACTGGTCTGCACTCAACTACTCTAACGGTATCACCTATCCGTGCATCATTCTTCTCATCGTGAGCCTTTACTTTTTTTGTACTTTTTACATACTTCTTGTAAAGACTATGAAGAGTCTTTGTTGTAATAGCAATTACAATGGTTTTATCCATTTTGTCACTAACAACCTGACCCGTATAGGTTTTCTTATTTTCATCCATTCCAAGCCTCTCTTATTTACTGATCTACCTTAATTCTTTCTGATCTTAAGGGCATATTCATGGATAATTGTATTTAACCGGGCAATAGTCCGGCGCACATACCTCAGTTCAAGAGGATTTTCCACATGTCCCATAACCTTATTAATACGAACATCAAGCAATTTTCGACTCAGCTCTTCTTTCTTTGCCAATAACTCGTCGTATGTCAAATCATTTAACGAATCTTTCATCTTCTACTCCAGATCCCTTCTTGCAACTATCTTTGTCTTGATAGGCAGTTTATTACTTGCCAGAGTTAAAGCCTCTTTTGCAAGATCACTATCAACACCAGCCATTTCAAACATAACAGTTCCTGTTTTCACCACTGCAACCCATCCCTCAGGGTTACCCTTTCCCTTACCCTGCCTCGTTTCTGCAGGCTTTTTAGTATAGGGCATATGGGGGAATATTCTTATCCAGACCTTTCCACCCCTCTTAATCTTTCTTGTCATAGCAATTCTGGCGGCTTCAATCTGGCGATTTGTTATCCATTTCGGTTCCAGAGCCATAAGACCATATTCACCAAAAGAAACCTTATTACCCTTCTGTGCCACACCATCGCGCTTGCCTCTTTGAAGCTTTCTATATTTAGTTCTTTTTGGACTAAGCATACCTATTGTCTCCCTCTGGGAGCCGGTTCACGCTTCTTTCGAACAAGCAGACCGGCATCTTCCTTACGGTCATTTTTATAAACATCACCGTTATAGACCCAAACCTTAACACCAATCAATCCAAAGGTGGTTACAGATTCTGCAAATCCGTAATCTATTCCTGCACGAAAAGTATGAAGCGGGATTCTTCCATCCTTACTCCATTCTGTCCTTGCCATTTCAGCTCCACCAAGTCTTCCACTGATTCTGATTTTTACACCCTGCACTCCGGCTTTCATTGCGTTGGCAACAGCCATCTTTAAAGTTCTTCGAAAAGAACCTCTGGTTTTAAGCTGTCTCGCAACCCCTAAAGCAATCAACTGTGCATCAACTTCAGGCCGTTTAACTTCTTTAATTTTAATCTGAATCTTTTTCTTGGCAATTTTCTGAAGTCTTGCACCAATTTTTTCAATATTGGCACCCTTTGCTCCAATAATAATGCCAGGTCTCGAGGTTTTTACAACCAGAGTAATTCGCTGAGGGTGTCTGATAATTTCAATATCAGAGATCTCTGCTCCCTTTGTTTCAGGAGAGACCATCATCTCTTTTCTAAGTCGAAGATCCTCATGGAGTGTATCACCGTATTCTCTGGGATCCACATACCATTTGGACTTCCAGGTCTTATTAATACCCAATCGCATTCCTATAGGATTAACTTTCTGACCCATCTACTCCCCCATACCTGTTATTTCATCTATTACAACATATATATGAGACATTCTTTTTAAAAGTATATCTCGTTTCCCCCGGGCTCTGGCCCAGACACGCTTCAACCTAGGTCCTTCATTTATCTGAATTTCCTTAACATACAACATCTCTTCATCGAGCTTTTTATTCAATGACAAAGCGTTGGAGGCTGCAGATTTGATAACCTTCTTAAGAAAACCAGCACCCTTCTGAGGAAGGCTGTCTAAAATAGCCATTGCCTCTGTATATGGTTTCAACCTTACATTATCCGCAATTGGGCGAACCTTTGTGGGTGAAATCATGAGAAATTTAGCTGTTGACCTGTATACCTGTTTTTCTTCCATCCCCATACCTATCTCTTTCTCATTTTCTTATCTGAATATGCATGTCCCCTATACATTCGGGTTGGTGCAAATTCACCAAGCTTATGACCAACCAGGTTTTCTGTTATAAATACAGGAACCCATGATTTCCCATTGTAAACTGAGATTGTATAACCTACCATCTCAGGAATTATTGTAGAAGTTCTTGAATAAGTCTTAAGCATCTTCTTATTCCCGGACTTACTAGCCTCAACAATTCGCTTGTAGAGTTTTTTCTCGATAAACGGACCCTTTTTAATTGACCTTGACACTTGTCACTCCTACTTCCGTCTCTTAACAATAAACTTGCCAGAAGCTTTTTTCTTCTTACGTGTTTTGTAACCCTTTGTCGGAACACCCCAGGGTGTTACAGGATTACGACCACCTGATGTCTTACCTTCACCACCACCATGAGGATGATCATGAGGATTCATGACAACACCTCTAACCTTAGGTCGCTTTTTCATCCATCTCGACCTTCCGGCTTTACCGATATTGACATTCATATGATCTTCATTACCAACCTCACCGAGGGTAGCATAACACTTACCAAAAATCATTCTTGCTTCACCAGAAGGAAGTTTAACAGTTACGTAATCTCCCTCTTTTGCCATAATGGAAGCACCTGTTCCAGCAGACCTCACAAGCTGACCACCTCTGCCATACTGCAGCTCCACATTATGAACCCTGACACCTAAAGGCATCTTTTCCAACGGAAGAGCATTTCCTGCTTCCAGATCAGCATCAGGGCCACTCATAACTACTTTACCCACTGTCATGGATTTTGGTGCAAGAATATATCGCTTATCACCATCATAGTAATTAATAAGAGCTATGTTTGCAGATCTGTTAGGATCGTATTCAATAGATACAACCTTTCCAGGAACTCCATATTTATCCCGTTTAAAGTCAATAACACGATATTTACGCTTATGACCTCCACCCCGGCGCCTGACACTAATTCTGCCACCTGCACCGCGTCCAGCCTTAAAAGAAAGACCACTGGTAAGGGACTTTTCGCTGCCAGTTCTGGTTATCTCTTCGAATGTCAGACTTGCTCTGTACCTCAGACTCGGTGTCCGAGGCTTGTATGTCTTAATTCCCACTTAAAATCTCCCTGGGCAGAATCGTCAAACGACTCTAAACACCCTCGATAATTTCAATTTTATTCCCTTCAGCAAGGGTAACTATAGCCTTTTTCCATGGAGTAGTACTTCCGGAACGAATTCCGGATTTAGTACGCGACTGCCTGGGCTTGGCTTTTACATTAATAATTCTGCATTCAACCGGCTTAACAGAAAAAAGATTCTTCACAGCATCCATTATCTGGAGCTTATTGGCTCTGGGATTAACTTTAAAAGTATATTTTACCTTACCATCAACTTCCCGCATACTATTCGTCTTTTCTGTGAGCACGGGCTCAATAATTATTTGATCATATCGCATAAATTGCCCCTTTACTCAGTACCGTAGAAATCATTAAGATTCCCAACTGCAGTTTCAAGTATAAGCACATTCTTTCCATAGAAAAGTGTATGTGCACTCAGTCTGTTGTATGTCAGGAACTTAAGCCAGGGGATATTTTTCCCTGCCCGCCTTAACATCTTGTCATCATCTTTCAGAATAAGTACGGTAGATTCATCTTTAACAAGAGCCTTAAGGAGACTTGTCAAATCCCTGGTCTTACCGGACTCAACTGTAAAATCCTCAACGACTTTTATCTTTTCCTGCTTCACCTTGAGTGATAATATTGATTTCATTGCAAGACGCTTCATTTTTTTAGGCATCTTGTAGCTGTAATCTCTTGGCTTTGGACCAAAAATGGTTCCCCCACCTACCCAAACCGGAGATTTCTTGTCACCGGATCTAGCATGACCGGTTCCCTTCTGCCTCCAGGGTTTTGCATTACTACCCCTTACTTCTCCACGTGTTTTTGTACTGGCAGTGCCCACTCTTCTGTTGGCAAGTTCATTATTGATCGCATAATAAATAGAACCTTCACTAACTTCTCTGCCAAAAACATCATCTTCAAGAGTAATATTCTTTATCTCTTCGCCTTTAACCGAAAAGACTTTTGTTTCCATCATATTCCTCTACTTCTTCTTAGCTTTCTTGACAATTACCACACCCTTATTAGGGCCGGGTACAGCGCCTTTTACCATAAGAAATTGTTTTTCTTCATCTATCTTAACAACCCTGAGATTCTGTACAGAAGTTCTGACACCACCCATTCTTCCCGGCATCTTAGTACCTTTGAATGTCCTGGAAGGAGTTGCCGCCATACCAGTACCTCCGAGTCCTCTATGGAATTTGGATCCATGAGTCGCCCGACCCCCGCCAAATCCATGTCGTTTCATAACACCCTGATAACCTTTACCCTTAGATGTTCCTTCTACATCCACAAAGGAAAGATCTTTCAATATTTCTACATTAAAAGAATCACCTACAGCGACTTCAACTTCGAAATCCCTCATTTCCCTTAACACAACCTTAGGTGTTACCTTTTCTCCAAACTGACCGCCATACGGCTTTGTAACATGTTTAGACTTCTTGTCTATTGCACCTATCAGTTTCGCCTCGTAGCCGTTCTTCTCTTCACTTCTTTCAGCGACTACTACATTATCTTCTATTTTAATGACTGTTACAGGAGTTAATACTCCCCTTTCGTCAAAAACTTGCGTCATTCCGACTTTTCTGCCGATCAGCCCTAACATCTCATACCTCAATTAGTCTTAGCGTTAATTACTGTTTAATCTCTACATCCACACCAGCGGGAAGCTCAAGCTTCATTAGAGCATCCATTACCTTTGATGTAGGATCAAGGATATCAATAAGCCGTTTATGTGTACGCATCTCAAATTGTTCCCGGGATTTCTTATTTACAAAAGGTGACTTAAGTACAGTATATTTATTAATTCTTGTCGGTAAAGGAATTGGACCGGCAACTTTTGCTCCAGCCTTTACTACAGTCTGCACTATTGCCTTTGAACTCTGATCTATAAGTTCTATGTCAAAACCTCTCAGCCTCACACGGATTCTATCCTTGGCCATTATTCCTCCAAAAATAAGTCCTGTACTCAATAAAGTACAGGACTCTCAAAAATCTATTCTTCAATTTCAGTGACCTGACCACTAGCTACAGTTCGTCCACCTTCACGAATAGCGAATCTAAGACCTTTATCCATAGCAATAGGGTGAATCAGTTCAACGATTATCTCTGTATTATCACCAGGCATTATCATCTGCTTATCAGCAGGAAGGGTTACAGTACCTGTAATATCTGTCGTTCGAAAATAAAACTGGGGTCTGTATCCCGAGAAGAAAGGGGAGTGTCGACCACCCTCATCTTTGTTCAGAACATATACAGCACCAGTAAATTTTGAATGTGGAGTAATAGATTTTGGTTTTGCCAAAACCTGTCCACGAACAACCTCATTCTTATCTACACCTCTAAGGAGAGTTCCAACATTATCACCCGCCTGGCCTTCATCAAGAAGCTTATTAAACATCTCAACACCAGTACAGGTTGTAGTAGAAGTATCCCTAATACCAACAATCTCCATAGGATCACCAATATGTATTACACCCCTTTCAATCCTACCTGTTACAACCGTACCTCTTCCCTGAATTGAGAAAATATCCTCAATAGGCATCAGAAAAGGAAGATCCACAGCTCTTTCCGGAAGTGGGAAATATGTATCCATAGCTTCGAGAAGTTCATCAATACATTTCGTCTTCTCCCCATCCTCAGGATTTTCCATAGCCTGAAAAGCAGAACCTTTAACTACAGGAGTCTCATCACCGGGAAAACCCTGCTCAGTAAGAAGATCTCTCATCTCCTCTTCTACAAGCTCAATAAGATCGGGATCATCAACCTGATCAGTTTTATTAACAAAAACTATAAGTGAAGGAACTCCAACCTGTCTTGCAAGAAGAATGTGCTCTTTCGTCTGAGCCATAGCACCGTCTGTCGCAGCAACTACAATAACAGCACCATCCATCTGTGCAGCACCTGTGATCATATTCTTAATATAATCCGCATGACCTGGACAGTCTACATGGGCATAATGCCTCTTATCAGTCTGATACTCAACGTGACGCGTATTGATGGTTATGCCTCGGGCTTTTTCTTCCGGTGCATTATCAATATCCTCATAACTCATTACCTTATCACCATGCTTGCGTGCACAATGCATAGTAATAGCCGCTGTTAGAGTTGTTTTACCATGGTCTACATGACCAATAGTACCAACATTAATATGTGGCTTGGTTCTCTCAAACTTCTCTTTAGCCATCATTTCCTCCTTGTGTATACACACAATTAAATTATATTACGAGCAAAGCCTATGCTTAACGGCAAAACGCCGTAAATTCACAAATTACATCTGGAATTATCAAAAAAAGAGAAAAACAAGATTAGTAGGATCCAGAGGTCGATGTTCCGTGCCTTACACACAAACATCGACTTGGCTGTATAAGTACAGCAACTGAAACCACCTAATCATCCCCGATTATGCTAACCTTCCGGACGACTGGTTTGGCTTAAGCAAGCCCTGTCCAACAAAAAGCAGGACAGTTCGCACATATTATTCAAATCCCGGAACTTAGTCAATAGGACAAAGCTCCTGTATAATATTTTGTGCATTTTATTCCGTAGGGGCGAACGGCCGTTCGCCCCTACGGTTTTTATATTACCACCTGTAATGAGAGAAAGCCTTGTTGGCTTCTGCCATTCTATGGGTATCTTCCTTTTTCTTAAATGCAGTTCCGGCAGAATTAGAGGCATCCATCAGCTCAGCAGCCAATTTCTCACTTAGCGACTTTCCGCTTCGCCCTCTTGCTGCCAGAATAATCCATCTCATAGAGAGAGCATCGCGTCTTTTTTCACCAACCTCAACAGGAACCTGATAAGTAGACCCACCAACTCTTCTGGACTTAACCTCAACCAGGGGTTTTACATTATCAAGAGCTTTAAGAAACACTTCCAGCGGTGTACCATTCCCCTTTGCCTCAATAATATCCATTGCCCCATAGAGCATTCTTGTACTGATGGACTTTTTTCCATCCAGCATCATTCTTGTAATAAACTTTGTTACTATTTTACTGTTAAACCTTGAGTCAGGAAGAACTTCTCTGACTGGTGCAACTTTTCGTCTTGCCATTTTCTTCCCCTCCCTATGCCTTCGGTCTCTTAGTACCGTATTTAGACCTGCTGGTCTTTCTATCGTCAACACCCAAAGTATCTTTGGCACCCCTTACAATATGGTACCTTACACCTGGAAGATCTTTAATCCTTCCTCCTCTAAGAAGAACAACTGAGTGCTCCTGAAGATTATGTCCTATACCAGGGATATACGCAGTAACCTCTATACCATTTGTAAGCCTTACTCTGGCAACCTTCCGGAGTGCTGAGTTCGGTTTTTTAGGTGTTACTGTCATCACACGCGTACATACACCACGTTTCTGAGGACACGAATCAAGGGCAGGAGATTTAGTCTTTTTAACAATACTCTTTCTCCCCTTTCTTATAAGCTGATTAATCGTCGGCATCTTTCTGATACCCTCCCTTTTCTTTTTTACCGGGCACACACCCGGTATTCCTTCACACCGTTTCCTCAAACCAAAGGAAACAACTTATTAAAAACCCTAAAACCTTTTCCGACTATTCAGCAGGAACAGCAGCTGTACCGCCAACTCCTTCCTGACTGTCTTCGGTTTCAGAAAGTCCTTCTAATTTTCTTGCTTCAAGGATTTTCCTGACACTTGCATCAAGATCCTCCTTGTTTTCATCGTACAGTTTTACATTACGATACTTTTTCATACCCGTACCGGCAGGAATTAAATGACCAATAATAACATTTTCCTTCAAACCGCGAAGTGTGTCAGTACTACCAGCAATTGCCGCATTTGTCAACACTTTTGTTGTCTCCTGAAAGGAAGCAGCTGATATAAATGAATCAATATTTAATGATGCTCTGGTTATACCAAGAAGCATAGGCTTGGCAACAGCAGATTCACCACCCTCTTTCAGAACCTTTATATTTTCATTATGGAACCTGTATTTATCAATCTGCTGACCGTAAATAAAACCTGTATCCCCGACCTGAACGATTTCAACCTTCCTCATCATCTGTCTTACGATAGAACCAATATGTTTGTCATTTATATTTACACCCTGAAGCCGATACACCTCCTGAACCTCATTAACAAGGAAAGACTGAAGTGCATTCTCACCAAGAATATCAAGAATATCATGAGGATCCTTCATTCCCTCACACAACTCCTCTCCTGCAAGAACAAGGTCACCATCCCTAACAAGAAGATGCTTCCCTACAGGAACCTGGTGCTTATGCTCGTGACCGTAAATATCAACAATAACAATAATTCGTTTACCTTTTATTATATTCTTAAACTGAACAGTCCCGCTTATCTTGGAGAGAACAGCTGAATTCTTGGGTCGCCTTGCCTCAAATAACTCACCAACTCTCGGGAGACCACCTGTAATATCTGCAGTTTTCACACTCTCTTTAAGGAGTTTTGCAAGAGCCTTACCCTTTTTAACTTTATCTCCGTCTTCAATACTAAGATACGAAGACCCCGGAAGAAAGTATGTTGCAAGATCGTTACCCTCATCATCCATAAGAATAATTCTTGGCTGCAGAGTCTCCAGGGATATCTCATTAATCTTTTTCTCAGTGTTCCCTGTATCCATATTAATCTCTTCCTTGAGAGTCATCCCAAGAACTATATCCTCAAACCTGACTGTTCCGTTATACTCAGCAATAATTGGTTCCGAAAATGGATCAAATGTAGTTATTGAGTTATTTGCAGGAACGATATCTCCCTCTTTAACCAGAAGTTCCGCTCCATTCCTGATATCCAGCTTCTGATCCTGAGCAATAAGAACAATCTCTTTCTCTTTTAAATAGACAAACCCTATTTCCTGTGCCTTTACCTCACCGCTCTTCTGCTTAACAAGAACTTCTCCACCAGTTACCTTCTGACCATGGGAAACAAGAACTTCTGCATTTTCCTCAAGCTCGATCTCTCTTATTGTTTTTGCTACAGTAAGGTAACCCTTTCTGGTAAAAAGAACATCTCCACTCTCAAGAGTTACCGTATTACCAATAACTTCTTTAATAATAACCGGATAAGATAAAACAGTTTTATTCTCTTCACTTATCTTGGTAGCCGCTCCACCTACGTGAAAGGTTCTCATAGTAAGCTGAGTACCAGGCTGACCAATAGACTGGGCAGCAATTATTCCTACAGCTTCACCAATATCAACCGTCTTGTTGGTCGCAAGGTTTCTGCCATAACACATTCGGCAGACACCATACTCTGCTTCGCAGGTAAGAACAGTACGGATTCGCACAGACTCAACACCTATCTCCTCGATCCTTGCGGCAAGTTTATCTGTAATCTCTTCATTAACATCAATTATTATTTCACCTGTTATAGGATGCTTAACCCTTTCCAGTGTAAACCGACCGGTTATTCTGTCCCTAAGAGCTTCAACAATCTCTTCTCCATCCTTAAGTGCACTTATATCAATACCATTAATAGTTCCGCAATCATCATCATTAACAACCATATCCTGAGCAATATCAACCAGTCTTCTGGTTAAATAACCAGCATCTGCTGTTTTAAGAGCGGTATCTGCGAGGCCCTTTCTGGCACCATTGGTAGAAATAAAGAACTCGATAATAGAAAGACCTTCCTTAAAATTAGAACGAATAGGAAGTTCAATAATATCTCCCGAAGGCTTTGCCATAAGACCACGCATTCCGGATAACTGTCGAATCTGTGTTCTGGAACCTCTGGCTCCGGAGTCCGCCATCATATAAACAGGATTAAACCCGTCCTTATCCTTTTTAAGAACATCCATCAGTTCGTTAGTAAGATCCTCATTAGTCTTACTCCAGACCTCTACAACCCTGTTGTAACGCTCTTCCTGGGTAATATGACCCTGAATATACTGCTCCTGAATTGCTTTAACCTGATTATTAGCGCCCTCAATCATAACTTTTTTCTTTTCTGGAATAACAATATCATTTAGTCCTATGGTTGCACCAAAAACAGTTGCATACTTAAATCCAACATCTTTAATGGAATCAAGCATTTCCACGGCAACAGAAGGACCAAATACAGCATAAGTATCGGCAACAAGAGCCTTAAGCTCCTTGTCCCCCAAAATTTTATTTACAAATTTTACAACAGAAGGCATTCTCTCATTAAAAAGAACCCTGCCTGCAGAGGTTTCGATTACCTCACCGTTTATTTTAAGATTAATTTTTGATCCATAAGCAAGAGCTCCTGAATCACGCGCAAGTATGACTTCTCCAGGGTCGGAGAAAAACTTACCTTCACCCAAAGTCCCCTTTGTCATCTTGGTTAGATAATTTATTCCAAGTACCATATCCTGGGAAGGAAATACAATAGGAGTTCCATTTGCCGGGTTCAGAAGATTATTGGACGAAAGCATGAGTGTCCAGCACTCAATCTGCGCAGCCTGTGTAAGGGGAACGTGGATAGCCATCTGATCCCCGTCAAAGTCGGCATTATAGGCATGGCATACCAGAGGATGAAGCTTTATGGCTTTCCCCTGAACCAATACCGGCTCAAAAGCCTGGATTCCTAATCTATGAAGGGTAGGTGCGCGGTTCAGCAGAACAGGATGTTCCTTAACTACCGAATCAAGAACAGACCATACTTCCTGAGTTTCCTGCTCCACAAGTGTTTTTGCCTTTTTAATATTATAAACAACATCTTTTTCGACAAGCTTTCGCATAATAAAAGGCTTGTAAAGCTCAAGAGCCATTTTTGCCGGTAGTCCGCACTGATGCAGTCGAAGCTCAGGCCCTACAACAATTACAGAACGTCCGGAATAATCAACTCGTTTTCCAAGAAGGTTCTGCCTGAAACGACCCTGTTTACCCTTTAGCATATCTGAAAGAGATTTAAGAGGACGATTAGAGGCTCCCTTTACAACCTTTTTCTTTTTTGAATTATCAAAAAGAGCATCAACAGCTTCCTGAAGCATTCTCTTCTCATTTCTTATAATAATATCAGGAGCATTTAAAGCCATAAGACGTTTAAGTCTGTTATTTCTGTTTATCACCCTTCTATACAGATCATTCAAGTCCGATGTAGCAAACCTGCCTCCGTCCAGCTGAACCATAGGTCTAAGCTCCGGGGGAATAACAGGAATGACATCAAGAATCATCCATTCGGGTTTATTAACTGAATCTCTAAAATTTTCAACAATCTCAATACGTTTAAGAAGACGCTTATCTGTCTTAATCCCCTTCTCAATCATTTTAGCACGCAGCTCTGCAGATAAAATATCAAGATCAAGATTTTCAAGAAGAGTTCTTACAGCTTCCGCACCTATACCCGCAGCAAAGCCGACACCGTATCTCTCTTTGGCATCCAGATACTCCTCTTCAGTGAGAAGCTCCATCAGCTTAAGATCCGTATCTCCAGGAACGATAACAACATATTTTTCGTAATATAAAATCGAACGCAGGGAAGCAATAGTTAAATCCAGAAGAAGACCGAGTCTGGATGGAACAGATCTGTAATACCAAATATGCGACACAGGAGCAGCAAGCTCTATATGCCCCATTCGTTCTCTTCGAACCTTAAAATGGGTAACTTCCACACCACAACGGTCACAAATAACACCTTTGTACCTTATAGATTTAAATTTACCACAGTAACATTCCCACTCTTTAGTAGTACCGAAAATTCTTTCACAGAACAAACCCTCTTTTTCCGGCCTAAGTGTCCTGTAATTAATTGTTTCCGGCTTCTTTACTTCACCATATGACCACGCTCTGATCTGCTCAGGCGAAGCCAGCTTAATCATTATGCTGTCAAAATCCTGTATATCTCTCATCACAAAACTCCCTAGAACTGTGAACCCTGTCTGTTTATTAACTCATCATCCCTTTCTGTCAACGGAACCCTGTTCCCCTTTAAGTCGTAAATTGACATATCCAGGGCAAGTCCTCTTAATTCCTGTACAAGTACATTAAAGGATTCCGGAACACCTGCACTTGAGGAAGGCTCACCCTTAACAATACTCTCATATATCTTGGCTCTTCCTGCCATATCATCAGATTTAATCGTAAGAAGTTCCTGAAGTGTATTTGCTGCACCATAAGCCTCAAGAGCCCAGACCTCCATCTCACCAAGCCTCTGTCCACCAAACTGAGCCTTTCCGCCAAGAGGCTGCTGTGTAACCAGCGAGTAGGGTCCTGTTGATCTTGCATGCATTTTATCATCAACCAGATGGTGCAGTTTAAGCATGTAAACATAACCGACAAAAACATCATTTTCAAAAGCCTCACCGGTCCTTCCATCGCAGAGTTTAAGCTTGGAAGATTTCGGCAGACCAGCTTTCTCAAGCTCATCTTCAATCTTTGCTGTAGTAGCTGACTGAAAAACAGGTGTGGAATACCACTTATCAAGAACCTTTGCAGCAAGTCCCAGCTCAGTCTCAAGCAATTGTCCAATATTCATTCGGGAAGGGACTCCAAGAGGATTAAGACATATATCCAGAGGTGTACCGTCTTCCATAAAAGGCATATCCTCTTCAGGAAGAACCCGGGCGACAACACCCTTATTTCCATGACGACCGGCCATTTTATCGCCTTCTCTGAGCTTTCTTTTTGTTGCAATAATTACTTTTACAACTTCGTCCACTCCAGGAGCAAGATCATCCCCTTCGGAACGTTTTAACCTTTGAATATCAATTACAGTACCTTCGGTACCATGAGGTATCTTAAGAGATGTGTCCCTTACCTCTTTGGCTTTTTCTCCAAATATCGAGTTCAAAAGCTTGAATTCCGGAGTTGTCTCAGTTTCCGACTTAGGAGTAACTTTTCCAACCAGAATATACCCGGAGCCCACCTTGGCTCCTACCCGGATAATTCCTTCTTCATCAAGCTGATCCAGGGAATTTTCATTGATATTAGGTATATCCCTGGTAAGCTTTTCAGGACCCAGCTTAGTCTCTCTCACATCAATACTGAATTCTTTAATATGTACGGAAGTATAAATATCCTCTTTTACAACCTTTTCGGAAATAAGAATAGCATCTTCATAATTATACCCATTCCAGGGGACAAACCCCACAAGAACATTCCGTCCCAGAGCGAGTTCACCATATTTCGTTGCAGGCCCATCGGCAAGGACAGCACCAGCTTCAATTTTCTGTCCAACTGAAACAACTGGCTTATGATTAAAACAAGTATCCTGATTAGTTCTCTGATACTTCTGCATTAAATAAATATCTTTATCATTTTCGTTCAAGGCATCATCAGGTCGAACATGAACCTCAACCGATGTGACATATTCCACCACTCCAGCCCGTTTAGCCTTGACTAATACACCGGAATCATAGGCCGCCTTTGCTTCCATTCCTGTCCCCACTCTTGGTGGTTCGGGAAATACAAGAGGAACAGCCTGACGCTGCATATTCGATCCCATCAACGCCCTGTTAGCATCATCATGCTCCAGAAATGGAATTAGAGAAGTAGCCACAGAAATTACCTGTTTCGGAGAAACATCCATATACTGAATTTCATTCGGGGTTTTCGTTGTATAATCACCTGCTTTCCTGATGGAAACCATATCATCTACAAATTCCCCATTCTTTTTAATCTTTGCATTTGCCTGGGCAATATTATATTTTTCCTCATCCATTGCCGAAAGGTACTCGACATCTTTCTGAGCTCTTCCATTTACAACTTTTCTGTAAGGTGTTTCCAGAAAACCATACTCATTAACCCTTGTATAGTTTGCCAGGGAGACGATAAGACCAATATTTGGACCTTCGGGGGTCTCAATAGGACACATTCTTCCATAATGGGTATAATGAACATCACGAACCTCAAACCCGGCACGATCCCGGGATAAACCACCCGGACCCAGTGCATTAAGGCGCCTCTTATGTGTGAGTTCTGCCAGGGGATTTACCTGATCCATAAACTGAGAGAGCTGACTGGAACCAAAAAATTCCTTTACAGCCGCTACAACAGGTTTAATTGAGATTAAGTCCTGGGGTTTGATAGTATCGAGTTCTTTAAGACTCATTCGCTCCTTGGCAATCCTCTCCATTCTGGTAAATGCAGTCTTCATCTGATTTGCCAGAAGCTCGCCTACGGATCTGATCCTTCTGTTACCAAGATGGTCAATATCATCAACATTTGATTCTCCAATATAAACCTGTATAAGGTAACGCATAGTATTAACTACATCCATCTTATCCAGAACATGGGAATCATTTTCCAAATCATAATCAAATTTCTTGTTAAGCTTATAACGTCCGACTCTGCCGAGATCATAACGCCTCGAAGCAAAAAACATGGAGTTCAGATCCTTCTCTGCACTTTCAATAGTAATAGGCTCTCCGGGCATTAAAACAGAATACACTGAAGAGAGAGCATCTTCCCTGGAAGGTTCATCAATATCAGGGTCATCCGGGGTAAATTTAATCTCTTCCCTTTCAAAACAGTTCATTATCATCTGGGAATTAAGGGAATCTTCATGATCAAAATCAATTATTTTAATTTTTTATATGCCAGAATGAATAAGCTCATCGACAACGTGGGGATGCAGCTTTTCACCAGCCTTATAAATCTTTTTCTCTTCTCCGTCACTTACTGCATGAACAGCTCTTGCAAGAACTTTACCAACAAGCTTTTCTTTATTAGCCCTTTTATCAACTATTTTTACAGATTTTATCTTAAAAAACAGATCGATCAGCTTCTCTCTGGTATCATAACCGAGAGCTCTTAGAAAAAGAGTTCCAAGAATTCGTTTCTTCCGGTCAATTTTTGCATAAATAAGTTCTTTCTTCTGATCAATTTCAAATTCAAGCCAGGAACCCCTGTATGGGATAATCCTTGAGGAATAAACTCCTTTGTCATGGGAAAAGATTACACCTGGAGATCTGTGGATCTGACTTACTACAACCCGTTCTGCACCATTAATAATAAAAGTACCCCGGTCTGTCATTAAGGGAACATCACCTACATAGATATTCTTCTGCCTGATCTCTCCGGTCTCCTGAAAAACAAGATTAACCTTCGCCTTTATAGGAACAGCATAAGAGAGTCCCTTTTTCTTGCATTCCGTTTCGGTTAATTTTATATTATCAATATCCAGCTTATAACCGATATACTCGAGCAGCATATCACCACTCTGGCTTTCAATTGGAAAAATACTCTGAAACACCTCTTCCAGACCCTGAAGTTCCGGAGGCTCCCCGGCCTTAAGTTTTTCCATCTGAAGAAATTTTTCATAAGATTTTAACTGTATGTCTACAAGATTAGGAAGATCCAGTGTCTCCTCAAAATCCTCACCGAGATATGTTCGCTCAATGGTTTTGCCCTCTATAAGCATTACCACCCTCCCTGAAAAAGAATACCCATTACTACAGAAACTGCAGCACAGGAAAAAATCTATTTCTAATAAAATACCTGAACACGAAACAAAACATGATCAGATTAAAATAAAATTCCAATTTAATCTACTATAGAAGCACCTGACCCCTAAAACTAGTGGTCAGGTGACTTAATGAGTTAATTAATAATTTTTAAAAAGCAATTGCTATTTAACTTCGACAACTGCACCAGCTTCTTCAAGTTTAGCTTTAACTTCAGCTGCTTCATCTTTTGTGACACCCTCTTTAAGAGCCTTATCTCCACTTTCAACAAGCTCTTTAGCTTCTTTAAGGCCAAGACCGGTAAGTGCACGAACAACCTTAATAACAGGAATTTTCTTGCCATCACCAAAACTCTTTAAGATTACATCAAACTCAGTCTGCTCCTCTTCTGCTTCAGCAGGACCTGCTGCCGATGCTGCTGCGACTGCTACCGGAGCAGCTGCTGTAACACCAAATTTCTCTTCCATTGCTGATATCAGTTCAGAAACCTCAAGAACTGTCATGCCTGCAATTGCATCTAAAATCTCTTCTTTTGTAGCCATATTACCTTCTCCTCTTTGTTTTATTGCAGCGATAGCATGCTACCCGCGAAGACTAACGCTGTCATATTTAATAAGCTGACATAATGCCAGCACCATTACCCTATTATCTATTTTTCGCCCATCTTATCTGCAACTGCCTGAAGTGTACGCACCAGCTTCTGAGGCACTGCATTAAGCACATAAACAACATTCTGCAAAGGCGCGTTCATAGTAGCCATAAGCTTCGCAATAAGTTCCAGTCTTGTGGGGAGCTTACTAAACTCAACTATCTGATCTGCATCAAAAACATTGCCGTCAATTATACCACCCTTGATAGTGAGAACACCATCCTTGGCAAAAGAAACCAACTCCTTGGCAACAGGGCCGGCTTCCCGGGAAACCAGAGCCACAGCCGTAGGACCCACAAGCTGATCACCAACATCAGGCCTGTCAAGCTGTTGTAAAGCTATTTTTGCAAACCTGTTCTTAACTACTTTATAAGTTGACTCTTCCGCCCGGAGCTTGTTCCTCAGGGCTGTTATCTGCTCTACCGTAAGGCCTCGGTAATCGGTAAAAATCATATCCTTAATATTTTCAAAGTCACTCTTCACTGCATCTACAGCAGCTACTTTATAGTCCTGTATCTTAACCTGATAATCTGACATAATATCCCCCTAAGCCCCGGTCTTATCAACAGAATGCACATCGACCCTGACACCAGGACCCATTGTTGAAGAAAGAGCAATAGTCTTTATAAAATCACCCTTTGTATCAGATGGTTTCTTTTTTATGATATCTAAAATAACCAGCTGTGCATTATCCTGAATAAGGGCTACATCCATAGACACTTTTCCAATAGCAAAATGAACAACACCTGTTTTATCAGACCTGTACTCAACCCGTCCCTTTTTTAGCTCTGCAAGAGCACCCTTAACATCGAAAGTTACAGTTTGGGTCTTTGGATTGGGCATAAGACCTCTTCTACCAAGAATAGGTCCAAGTTTACCAACATCCTTCATCATATCAGGAGTTGCAACAGCAACATCAAAATCAAGCCATCCGCCTTTAATCTTTTCAACCAGATCAACATCTCCTACATATGTAGCACCTGCTTCCTCTGCCTCTGCCGCCTTTTCACCCTTGGCAAATACCAAAACTTTTTTTTCTGCTGAGAACTGATTAGGAAGAACAACTGTATCTCTTACAGACTGACTCTTTTTAAGGTTAAGATTTACAGAAAGTTCAACTGTCTCATCAAAAGATGCAAAAGCAACCTCCTTAACAATCTCAAGCGCCTTATCAATAGCATACTGACCCTGCTTCTCATACTTTCCGAGAGCTTCTTTATACTTCTTTCCACTTTTCATACTAAGCACCTACCTCAACACCCATACTCCGGGCTGTCCCTGCAATTATCTTCATTGCTGCATCAATATCATTGGCATTAAGATCCTGCATTTTTATCTCGGCAACCTCTTTAAGCTTTGCCTTTGAGATAGTTGCGACCTTAACCTTGTGAGGTTCTGCAGAACCACTCTCTATGGAGCATGCTTTTTTGATAAGTACAGCTGCCGGTGGAGTTTTGGTAATAAAAGTAAATGATTTATCTGTGTAAACCGTAATAACGACAGGTACAGTCATACCTGCTTCTACATTCTTTGTCCGATCATTAAACTGCTGGACAAACTGAGGAGCACTTACTCCATGAGGACCCAGAGCAGGACCAACCGGGGGTGCCGGTGTAGCCTTCTGAGCAGGAACCTGCAGCTTTATCAGTGCAGCAACCTTTTTCTTTGCCATATTTTTCTCCGATACGCAGCAGTACAAACAAGGCATGCCTTGTTCCTGCTACAATCTGTGGTAATCACGTCTGCAATAACAGACTCCCAATCCTTCCAACGGAAGGTATAAAAAAACTACTGCCAGGCAGTAATTATTTAGCTACATTTTTTCCACCTGCAGAAAATCAACCTCAACAGGAGTTGCACGGCCAAAAATTCCTACAACAACCCTAAGTTTCTCTTTTTCTGCATTTACTTCTTCAATTTCTCCGGTAAAGGAGTCAAAGGGACCATCAATAATTCTGACGCTATCACCTTCAGAAAAAACCTGTGCAATCTTAACACTCTTATCCGATTTAATCTCACCGGTTTTTTGCAGGATACTTCTCGCCTCTTCTGCCGATATAGGCTGAGGTTTAGATCCACCCATAGAACCAACAAAGCCGGTGACACCCTGAAGACGCCTGATTCCCGAACAAATTTCTTTCCAACCTCTGTCTGGAAGATCCATTTCAATTAGAATATACCCAGGAAGAAACTTTTTAGTAGTTATTTTCTTTTTTCCATCTTTGACCTCGACAACCTCCTCAGAGGGAACCTTGAGATCAAAAACAGTCTCCGCAAACGGAGCTTCCTCCATCAGCATTCTGATAAATTTTTCTATTTTATTTTCATAACCTGAATATACATGAAGAACATACCAACCCTTAGCCATTTTCCCCCCATTTAAGTCCGAACAGCCCCAAATCAGAGGCGGACATTTAGAAAATAAAATCTATACCTTTTAGAAGGAGAAAATCAACGAACCCGAGAATAACAGCAAAAATCAATGTTGATACAATAACAACTTTCGTTGACGAGACTACACTCTCCCTACTGGGCCAAACAACCCTCTTCAACTCAGCATAGCTATCTTTAAAAAACAGTATAATCTTTTTCATAATTTAAATCCTTAGTCTTCAAAAAATAAAATCCCAGGCCAGGTAGGATTCGAACCTACAACATCCGGTTTTGGAGACCGGCGCTCTAGCCATTGGAGCTACTGGCCTGTGAAGGTTTTACTTAATTTTGCTTTCTTTATGCAGAGTGTGTTTCTTATCCCATTTGCAATACTTCATAAGCTCCAGCTTTCCCTGCATATTTCTTCTGTTTTTCTCAGTCGTATAATTTCTACGGTTGCACTCAGTGCACTTTAGAGCAATTTTTTCTATTGCCCCTTTCTTTTTACTTGCCATACCAGTCTATTCCCCTATTAATTAGAAGCAGCGCATCAAATACAGTATATAAAATCAACCCGACAGGATAATTTCGGTAAAAAACTTACTCCGAACCATCCAACCTCTGGAATAACTAAACATCTACACTACAAACATTTAGCCATTCACCCGGATAAAAAGAACCATAGGAGTTTTAATTCCATGCGAACCTCAGGCCACAGACTATTATAAAGACACTCTGCATGTCAACAGAACCGATCTAAAAACCATTTGATTTAAAGATCAACTACTAAATACAAGCCCTCGATCGGATTTGAACCGATTACCCCCTCCTTACCATGGAGGTGCTCTACCGACTGAGCTACAAGGGCATAATTAAAGTCCGCCAAAATTAGCAAAGTTAGGGCTTTTTGTCAACATACAAGAGGCTATTCCAGTAGAGTTATTCCAAATTAATAGTATAATAATATTCTTCCGGAGGGTTGAATGATGATTTCATTCTAAAACAACGTTTTTTACATTACTATTGAGCAAATTATATATATCATCATAATCTATACCTAATTATATGGGAGATTAACTTGAAATCAGAAATAAACAACAGCCGAAGCGGCAATAGTACCGAATCAATAAAACAGGGATTCCTCGAACACCTTAAATACACTCTTGGTGTAGATGAATACACAACAACTGATCATGATCTTTTTATGGCTCTATCTTATACAATCAGAGACAGGCTGATAGATCAATGGATTAAAACACAGCAGACCCACCACAGGAAAAATACAAAAAGAGCCTATTATCTTTCCCTGGAATTTTTAATGGGAAGAGCTATGGGAAATAATATTATAAATATGAAACTGGAAGACAAGGTTTCAGAAGCTTTGGAACAATTTGGTTACAGTCTGGAAGTGCTGGAAGACCAGGAAGCTGATGCAGGATTAGGGAACGGTGGCCTGGGAAGACTGGCTGCCTGTTTTTTGGATTCTATGGCAACTATGAATCTGCCCTCCTTTGGTTATGGAATAAGGTATGATTATGGTATTTTTAAACAAAAAATTGATAATGGATACCAGATAGAACAACCTGATGAGTGGCTCCGAAACGGAAATCCATGGGAAATCGAGCGCCCGGATGTTACCGTAAAGATATCTTTCGGGGGCAGAGTCGAGTCCTACATCGAAAGAGGGAAAGCTATTTACAGATGGGTAGATACAAACGATATAATTGGTGTCGCATATGATATGCCAATAGCAGGATATGGCGGAAAAACTATAAATACTCTCAGATTATGGAGTGCCAGGGCCGCAGAAGAGTTTGATTTCCAGGGTTTTAACGAAGGTGATTATGTAGAAGCTGTTAGCGACAAGGTTCAGGCAGAGAATCTAACAAAGGTACTCTATCCCAACGACACACTCTATCTGGGAAAGGAACTGAGACTAAAGCAGCAGTATTTTTTTGTCGCCTGCTCTCTGCATGATATACTACGACGTTTTAGGAAATCAGGAGAGCCATGGATCCGGTTTCCGGATTTTGCAGCTATCCAGCTTAACGACACCCATCCATCCATAGCTATTCCTGAACTAATGAGGCTTCTTGTTGATGAGGAGGGGCTTGCATGGGATACTGCATGGAACATTACAGTGTCTGTAATGGGATATACAAATCATACACTCATGCCCGAAGCTCTTGAAAAATGGCCTGAACCTATGCTTAAAAAACTACTGCCCAGACATCTACAGATAATATTTGAGATCAATCGAAGATTTCTTAATCTAGCTATAACTATATTCCCTAATGATATGAATAGCATAAGGGAAATAAGCATCATCGAAGAAAGTAATCCTAAGCAGATAAGGATGGCAAATCTTTGCATAACTGGATCCCACTCCACAAACGGGGTTGCAGCTCTCCACACTGAGCTGCTGAAAAGCAGGCTTGTTCCAGGCTTTGCAAAAATTTTTCCCGAAAGATTTAATAACAAAACAAATGGAATAACCCAGAGGCGCTGGCTTCTTCATGCAAACCCTCCCCTGGCAGAACTTATTACCAGTACGATTGGAGACAATTGGATAACAGATTTTTCCCAAATAAGAAAACTGGAATCCTGGGCGGATGATGCACATTTCAGAAAAAAGTTTCTAAAAACAAAGGAAAATGCAAAACAAAAACTTTCTTTGCTAATGGAAAGAAAATATGGGATAACAATAGACACATCGGCCTTTTTAAATGTTCAGATTAAGCGTATTCACGAATACAAGAGACAACTACTAAATATACTTCAGATTATTATCCAGTATAATCGTTTAAAAAATGGAAATCCAAAAGAATTTATCCCGCGAGTTTCCATTTTTGCAGGCAAGTCTGCTCCAGGATATGATATGGCAAAACTTATTATCAAGCTGATAAATAATGTTGCTAATGTTATCAATAATGATGAATCTATTGAAAACAAGCTTAAAGTACATTTCCTTGCCGATTACAAGGTATCTCTTGCTGAAAATATTATTCCAGCAACAGATCTGTCAGAACAAATCTCTACAGCAGGGACAGAGGCGTCGGGAACTGGCAACATGAAGTTTATGTGCAACGGCGCAATTACAATAGGAACTATGGATGGTGCAAATATTGAGATTGTTGAAGAAGCAGGCATCGAAAATGAATTCATTTTCGGACTAAATACAGAAGAGGTTAAATTACTCAGGAAATCATACAATCCCAGAGAGTACTACAACAAAAACAGAGAGATAAAAGGTGCAATGGATCTTATAATTAACAACTATTTCAGCTTTTCGGAACCGGGTATTTTTGATCCGATAAAAAAGATGCTACTGGAAAATGGTGACAGATATTTGCACCTGGCTGACCTGGGCTCCTATGATGATGCCCACAGGGAAGCAGAGGCTTTATTTTCAAACAAAGAAGAATGGAGCCGCAGGGCTATATTAAATATAGCTTCTTCCGGAAAATTCTCTTCTGACAGGACTATTACAGAGTATGCGAGGGATATTTGGGGCTTAAAACCCTGCCCTGTTGAATAATTTACTCCCTCTGGACAGACTGCTGTTAGATAAAAGAATTATGTCATTATTGGAACATTCTATAAAATACAGGGTGTAAGTATTTAGTTAATAATAAAATTGAGCATCAATTAAATGACGATGAGTTAAAGGTGATTGCCCCTGAATTGTTGGAAGGTGTTGATATTCTTTGTGATTGGGTGGGGAATTTATAGATCCTCTCAGCCTTCATACTTCCAGCGTTTTTTATAAGAAAGAGAATCCAGCAGTTCCAGATATTTGTCTTTAGACAACTTTGGTGTAAAATCTCTAATAATTTTCTTAGCAGTTTCTGCTTCTCCATAGAGAAGGTCAATAACTGTAAGTACATATATTTTTGAAGAAATTATATATGCCATTTCTTCCTCTGCAACCCTGAATTCTCTGGAATGAAGTTCCCCGCTGAATGAGCCTACATAAGGGTGTATGCCTGGTTTTATCTGTGTCAGATCTCCCATATCTGTGGAACCGCCCCGGGGACGAATATACAATACATTTTCTTTGCCAATAAGTTCAGCCGCATTTTTTGCCCATATACTTTTTAACTGACTATTATTTTCAACTGGCAGGTATCCCGGTGTATTGCTTATCTCCACCTGTGCCCCTACGGCCATTGCTCCAGCCATTAAAGCGATGTCAATTTTTTTATTTATCGCTTTTATTGCTTTAACGGTTCTGGCCCTTACATAAAGTTCAACTTTAACTTCCGATGGTACATTATTTACACCATCACCCCCTTTTGTAATTATGGGGTGAACTCTGACAGAATCTTCATCCCTGAAGGTTTCTCTTTGTGCATGAATTGCTGACAAAGCTATATTAAAGGCATTCAATGCATTGATACCGTTATACGGTGAATCTCCAGCATGTGCCTCTTTTCCGATAAAACGAATATTCTTACCAATAAAACCGTTACTTCCATCCGCTATCAGAGCCTTCCTTCCAGAATATTCTGACTGCGCATGCTGCATAATTACTATATCGATATCATCAAACTCACCAAGGCGAATGAGTTCCTGTTTCCCCCCGTAATACTTTATATGCCCCTCTTTTTTAAGGGTTTCTCTAAATTCAAGATTAATATATTCTTCAGCGGGAACCACAAATAGTACTATCTGGCCGGAAAGATTATCTGCAATTTTCTTTAATCCAATTGCTGCACCTATTAATTGTGCAATCTGGGCAAAATGACCACAGGCATGGGCTGCACCGGTTTTTGTATCTGCAAAAGGGTAATCATTGTTTATAATAGCATCAAGTTCGGCAATAATAGCTATTACCGGTCCTTCCTTACCTTCCCCCAGGACACCCTTTATACCTGTAATAGCAAGATCACTTCGATATTTAATACCAATATCTTCAAATGCTTTTTTGACTTTTCGAGCTGTTTTATATTCTTTAAATCCTTCTTCGGGTTCATGAAGAATTGATTTGGCAATATCAATAATTTTATCCCTGTGTTTATCAATCTCACTGAATGCAGTATCAACCAAAGCTTTTTTAGTCATCAGCTAATTATCCTTTTTTCCTGAGATATTTTCTGTATCAAAAAACTATTATAATAATACAGGTTGTTTAGGCTGAAGGCTCCTAGTGTCCTGATTTTGAATTAACTTCGCAATAAGGCTCCCATCTCGAATTAAATCAGATGTGACATCGGCAAAGAACCTTTCAACAAGATTCATCCAGGAACTCCCTGTTGGTGTAAAGTGCATATTAAACCGGGGATGTTTCTCGAGCCAATCTTTTATATTCTGATGTTTATGAGCCGAATAGTTATCAACAATCAAATGTAAATCTAAATCCTGAATCCGTATCAAAATACCAGTATTAAAAAGCAACCCCATAGGCTATAATGATTTAGCTACAAATCCATGTTCACCGAGGGTTTCAAGTGAAATTCACTATAGACTCTACCACAGATCAGGTTCAAAGCACAGGCGGAATTGCATTAGCAACGAAAATATCCGTAAAAATTGGTTTGAATTTTTCAGATGATAAATTCAAAAACCAATTCGTACATCCAGAGATACTTAGAATAACGTACGGCCTGTTTATCCAGGGCAGAAACACTTTTGAAGAAATCAAGCTCTTTCGTTTTGATCCATTGGATTATCAGATGCTGGTACTGCCACATGTTGGAAGAAATCAAAAAGCTAAGGAGCTCACATGAAAGAAAACGAGTTGCTAAACAAAACACTAGAGATTCTTGAAAAAAAAGGGAGTAAGCCGGCTTATAGTTTTATATCCTCAAATCTAAATTGTTTGGAAGCTCTATCGAGTCAAGTTTATAATTTTCTATATTGCCTTGCTGCCACATCAAATAAAAAAGGCGAAGCATTAAATTGGCTAACAATGGCCATTATAAAAAACAAAATATGGTATAGACCTGAAGTATTTGATGATGAAGACTTAAATTCAATTAGGCAAGAAAAAATATTCTTAAAGGTTTTGAAGATCTCAAATGAACGATATCTTGAAGCATTAAAAGAAACATCAACTGTTATTTCCTGGAAAAAAAGAACTTGTGATAATATCATGCTCTGTTTACATGGAAATCAACAAAATAATGATATGAATAAAGAACACTGGAATTGTTTCAAAAATAGTAATTTACAGGTTGAATACTTACAATCCAAGGAGATTGATTCATATAATTTATTCAGATGGGAAGATCAGGGAAGTGGCTCGAAACACCTTAAAAGTTCATTAGTTCAAATGGATTGGGACTCGTATCAAACAAGAATATTAAGTGGTTTTTCTTCTGGTTGTAATGTGATATTAAAAGCAATGCTTGAAGAAGAGATCACTTGTGAGAAAATTATCTTGCAATCCCCATGGATTCCAATAATCGAGAAATCTGGTGATTTAATTGCTAAGAAAATTAAAAAACTAAACATTCAGGTTTTAATAGTGTGTGGTGACTAGGATCTAGATTGTTTTCCTTTATACAAATCATTCTTAAAGTGTGCTAATGAAAGTGATTTAAAAATCAGTGCAAATATTATTACAGGATTGAATCATGATTATCCAGAAAACTTTAAGGGAATAGTTACGAATTTTATTTATAAAGATAGTTAAAATGGAATAATAAGAGGTGAGGATCATGGATACTGCAAAAATATTTGATAGAGAATCTGGAAATTAAAAATTGGGTTAAGAACAGTTGAAGGGGACGGGGGAACCAGAACTCAGGCTCATACCCCGAACTGTCCCATTACGTGAAAAACGGGAGGAACCAGGGTTCCAACGATGTAAAGACCAGAACAATTAACAAGCCAGGAAGAAAATTTGCTGTTTTTATCTCTTTCAACCCCAGTAGATTAATTCCAATCATTAGAACAAGAATCCCTCCCAGACCAGATAATTCTGTCAACCCATGCTCCCCTATCAAAGGGGCAACCCATTGAGCCAGTAATGTCAGACCACCCTGATATAATAAAATAGTGATTACAGAAAAAATTACACCGATACCCATAGCAGCAGTAAACATTACTGCCATAAATCCATCCAGAACAGATTTCATTAGTATTAAATCATAATCTCCCTCTGCACCTGCTTTAATCGCACCAACAATAGTCATAGCACCTACACAGAATAAAACAGAAGCATTTAAAAAACCATGTGCAAATGATTTATCTGAATCCTCTGTCCCTAATTTCGAATTGGCTCTTTTCCTTCTTCCCGAAGGGGTAAAATGTCTTTCAAGAAAAGATCCCATATTCAATATATGATCCTCAATTTTCCACAGACTCCCAAGTATTCCACCAAAGAAGAGAGAAATAATCACATAAAGAATCATTTGAGATTCGAAAGCCATCTGCATGCCTATTACAAGAGTCAAAACACCGGCACTTGTAAAAACAACATCTTTTATCTCGGAACTTATTTTTCGATGCAGGGTCAGACCAATCAGGGAGCCAATAATTACAGTAATACAGTTTATTATAGTTGCTATCATAAGGGTACTATAACAAATAGGGATAATATTGTGAAGAACTCCTAACAATTGACAACAAAGAGTCGATGATTGTATTATATATACCACAAAAAGGGAGAAATGCATGCTGAATGCTGAATCCGTTATGACAGAATCAAAAGTTAATGCAACAGAAAAAATTTACTGTGCAAACTGCATACACTGCAAACTTGTAAAAAGCAGTAAAGACAGTGGAAACCAATACTACCTAAGAGTTAAGTGTACCGCAGGAAAATGGAAAAAGAAACTTGGTGAAGAAAAAGTATATAAATACTTTACAGTAGCCAGACGATCTCTGGACTCCTGTGATGCGTACGGACCTATGGGAGATCCGGCAGACTTCATCAAAGAGCTTAAAAAAACTCTCCCGATAAAAGATGA
Organism: Spirochaetota bacterium; assembly: GCA_024280415.1. Classification (GTDB taxonomy): domain Bacteria; phylum Spirochaetota; class Spirochaetia; order B11-G9; family B11-G9; genus JAJRQE01. The sequence continues at coordinate 57,940 of JAJRQE010000026.1, forward strand.
AATTTATTCATAACAGAGAAGGACGAATGAAAAAACTTGTAATATTGTTAACTGTAGTAATTCTATTTTCCTCGTGTGTTACCAAACCACAGGAAATTGATGAATCACTCAACCCTGCAGAGCTCTTTCAGCTTGCGCAGGCAGCATCTGAATCCAAAAACTATGATACAGCCATTAATTACTATGAGGTCTTTATACGAAATTATTCTGATGATATTCAACGCTTGGTTGAAGCAGAATATGAAATTGCTTTTATAACCTATAAACAGGGTGATAAAAACAGAGCAAAAAATCTATTTACCAGTCTTCTAAAAAGGTATGAAGGTGACGGATCTCAGGTACTCCCTGCATGGCCTATGGTTCTATCCCAAAAACTACTAAAAAAATAAATACCGAAACTATGTAAATATTTTTTAAAAGATCAGCTATAGAGATATAAGGTTAACACCTCTATAGCTGTTAACGTCTCCTTAAAAATTTTCCATCCACAATCAGTAATCCAATTGTTATAATTCCAAATCCAAGAAAAGATCTCAAGCCTGGTGTTTCTCCAAGTAGCAACATTCCCAAAAGGAGAGCAGTAAGAGGAATCAAAAATGTGACAAGGAGAAGATTCGTCGGGCCGATTCTTGATAATAATCTGAAATAGATCAGATATGCCAGTGCTGTGGAAAACAGTGCAATACTTACCATCGAAATCCAGGTGGCATTAACAATCGTAATATTTCCTGGCTTATCGATAAAAACTACAAGAGGAAGCAAATATATTGAAGCTGCAGTAAGCATTCCCGCCGTAAGAA
>JAJRQE010000027.1 GCA_024280415.1 Spirochaetota bacterium
ATGACTAAAAAACTTCTGCTGTAATTTTTTCAACTCTGTATTTATAATCCCTTTCGTTTATTTCAAATGCAACAACATCGCCTTCTTTGTGTTTCCATAATTTATTTCCAAAGGGAGAGAGATACGATATACAGTGTTCGGTAGGATTAGATTCCCAGGGGCCGAAAAAAGTAAAAGTCTCTTCGTTTTCAGTCTTCATATTAAAAAGAACGACCTTTGTTCCAAACGAAATTACTTTAGGATCAACTTCGTTGGTATTAAATATAGATGCTTTCTCAAGATCTTCCTTGAGCTTTGAAACAGCAATATTTAGTAATTCCTGCTTTTCTTTACCAGCTTTGTATTCAGCATTCTCTTTCAGGTCACCAAGTTCGATAGCAGTACCAATCTCTTTTGAGTTAATAGGAATCTCAACCTCAAGTATATGTTGAAGTTTAGCCTGCTTTTCTTCAAAACTTTTTCTTGTAACAATAAGCCCTCTGGAGACCTTTTCTTTTTCTTCATCACCATGAAATCTGAAATCTGGCAATCTTCCAAGAATAGTAGATTTAAGCTCAAGCTTAATAGAAGGATCAAGATCTTTTACATCGTTAACAAGTGAAAATATTCTGTTGAGTGAATCCTCATCCGCAGTACTTAGATGATCAGTTAAATTCTTTTCCTTAAAGAGAAAGTTCAGAATTTGTTTATTAATTTTTCTGTTAAAACTGACCTCTCTTTTATTGGTAATTTCTCTGAAAGATATATCCAGAAGGTGGATCATTCCTATTAGAACTTTTTCAAAAGGAATATTAAAGGAAGTTTCCCAGGAATTCTTTTCTGTATTTCTTGCAAGCCAGATAAAAGCTTCCCGCTTATCTTTGTACTGATAAAGTAATCTGGTATAAAGCTCCTTTAAGAGATCAGTGTATTTTTCTTCACTAAGAATATCAATTATATAAGTTGAAAGATGGTAAGGAAAAAGTTTTACAAAAATTTGAGGCCAGTTTTCAAAATTAAGTTTTGTAGCCTTTAGAAAATCCTGTCTTAGATCATTATCCTCAATGGAGGCAAAGCGTGTTTCTATCTCTTCTGAATCTTTCAGTAAATCCTTAAAAGTAAAGGATATTCCAGGATTGAGAAAGGGATAAATTGTAATAATATGGGTAACAATAAGATAACTTGAAATTACCAGTTCATTTATATTGTTATTATCTTTTAAAAATGCTGTAAAGTAATTAAAAATCTCACCAAAGTATTCCGACTCAGGGTCTGAGTGATCAAGAAATTCCTTTAGAATCTTTAATTTTCCGAAAAAACTTCTTTCTGCTTTAAATCTGTTATAAGTCTTTTCATCAAATGACATAGGAGTATCTCTTACTACAAAAAAATCAATTTTCTCGGGGACATTTCCAAATGCAGGGTCAGTTTTCAGCTGCTTTCTGGCTTCTGTACTCCATGTAGACCACTCTCCTGCTGTTAAAACAGAGGGAACAAGTTCAGCCTTGATCTGCTTCATGTTAGCTGTATTGTTAAAACTCTTAATAACCATTTTTAAGGCCCAGGAAACATTATTCTTAACTGCTGCATGGAGTTTATCCTTGGGCCATACGCTTTTTAAAACCCATATATGTTCTTTCCTGAGGCTTGTGAGAGCACTTACTGCCATTTTGAGGGACATTATATGACCGCGTTTTTGTGCAAAATCAATTACAATATCATTGCCCTTAATCTCACGTATAAGTCCAATTCCCCATGATCTGTGAGAAACAAATGTCCCGATATCAACTGATATATGTTTTTCAAAATCTCCAATTGCATCGTGAACATTCCGCCAGCTCTGGTTTAGATTTGAAAGTCTGATATATTCTTCCAAATTGCTGTGATCGTTGTATAACTGTCTGAAAGATTCTGTTATTTCTCTTCTTGCAGTGACATTTTTGGAGTCGTAATAGAGGATTCTTTTCAGAATACTAATACATTTATCCCACTGTTCACTTAATTTATGAGATTCATAGAGATCTTCAAGAAGCTGAGAAGCTCTCTCTGTGCTGTTTATTTTTGAAACCTTCTTCTCTATATGAAAAAAGAAATCCGTCTCATCGGGTATAAGTAGTACTAGTTTCTGCCATACCTCTTTAACATTAGCAAAGTGTTTTTTATTTATATATCTGTGTATTGCCCTTTTATAGAATTCTACTGCTGCTTCAAGATTTCCTTCTTCCTCTTCACGTTCAGCCAGATAGCGTACAATATCTGCTTCTTCGTAGTCGACCTTTATCAGGCGTTTCCAAATTTCATATTTTTTATCTTTTTCGTTTTCGTGATCATAACACTCAGAAAGAGTTCTTAGTGCAAATTTATTCTCTCCATACGAAAGTATTCTGAGACAGAGGAATTCGACAATATTCCATTTATGATTATCTGAAAAAATACTTATTATTTTAATAAGACTGGAATCATCAATTACCTGTCTGCTAAGGGCAATAACACCGGATATATAAAGTGCTATAATGCTGTTTCTGGTATGAACAAGGTGTTCATCACAGGCTTCCTTAATGGTATTTCGAATTTCGGAACTTTCTGCACTCTCAACCAGCGAATCAAGATCATTAAAATTACTTATGGTATAACTGTTAAGGGTTGCTCTTGTCCATTTCTCTTCGTTTAATAGCTCATTTACTTTATTCACAACTAATTCTGACATTCCACGCATCTCCGACTAATTAATATACTGTTCATAAACAGATTCATCTATTGCATTTATTTTTCTAAGTACTTCTTCAACTTTTTCCCTTGTTTCACCTGTAATTACATAGTGATCAATAAGCCAGAAATAGTGGTTTATCAACCTGGGAACAAGTATAGCCCGTTCATCCTCAAGATCTGTATCTGTAATCCTGTTCTCCAAAGAGAAAATAGACTGCTTTAACTTTCCCAATTCAAGAGGTTTAAGTTCTCTTTTTACATTAAAAACACCCCATAAAACAGCATGAACAGGCATCCATTCTTTCATAACCTCTTCAGAATAACCTATATCACGTAGTTTTTCAATAAGCCTCATGATAAGTTCTGATTCCAGGAAATCTATATTCACTCTTTGTGCATCAATAAAAAAAGCTTCTCTGAAAAAAGCTTTAGCAGCTCTTGTTTCGTTAATAAAAGCATAACAGTCTGCCAGCTCTCCCATAACTTCAGGATCATCACGACGCTTCCTGCTTACACTCTCAAGATATTCCAGAGCCTTGTCATAATCCCCCATACCCTTATAGCACTTTCCAATTCTTAGAAGGATTTCGTCATCTCCGGTGACCATATTAGCTGATGTATTAAGATAACCCCTTAAAGCAGTTTGAAAAACCCATTGTTTTATAACTGAGACACCCTGTCTGAAAGGGGTTTTTAATCTGGAAAGAAAATTGGTAAAAGCCTTCCATTCGTTATAAAGATATTCACTCCTGGCAAAGTCATCAGAATCTATGGTCGAAAGGTATTTCTTTCGCTCAATCCAGTATTTTGAACACTTAAGTCCAGCTATTACATTAAGGTTTTCAAAATCAATAGCAAGTGCCTGCTCATATAATTTTTCTGCTTCCTGAAAACTTCCTTTATGAAAAAGGTCATAAGATCGCAGGATTAATTCTTCTATGTCAACATCTTCCTCTGAGACGTTACCAGATGATCTCATTAGTATCCTTTCTTCTAAAGTCAATATTACTATTATATCATTAACACCATTTTAGTCAATTAGGAGTATTTTCCAATCTCTACAATATCTCTATATACAGGGATGTTTATCCCATTTATTACTACGACTCCAAAAAATAATGATATGGATCTCTGTTATAATCAGATATTCCCTACAGGACAAAAATAGAATAACTCTTTATGTTTAAAGGTACGGAAACAAAGTGATGTTTACTAGAGCTAAAACCACCACCTTTGGTGGCTTTAGCAACAATGTAAGCCCCTATGGGGCGCTCCTTACAAACCTCCTCCTTTGGAGGTGGTTGTTGATTTCAAATAATTGCCCAAAATCCCACCCAAAGCAAAAAGCTGTTTGCAATTTTACTGAAAATCTGATAACAAGAAACTATGTTTAAAGATAAAAGAATTTATTTCGCACCCTCTCTTCTTTCTGCGGATTTTACAAATGTACAAAATGCTGTCAGAATAATGGAAAAAGCCTCTGCTGAATTTATACATCTTGATGTTATGGATGGATTATTTGTTCCTAACATTACTTTTGGACACAAAATGGTTAAAGATATATCAGGAATAACTAATCTGGCACTGGATGTCCATCTGATGGTTGAAAATCCTGAAAAGCATATTGCAAATTTTGCTTCTTCAGGTGCTGAATATATTACTTTTCATCTTGAAGCAGCTATTCATAGTCATAGGATAATAGAGCAGATTAAAGGATTAGGATGTAAAGCAGGAATATCAATTGTTCCTGGAACACCTGTATCCTCTTTATCTGAACTTTTACCTATAGTTGATCTTGTTCTTGTCATGAGTGTTAATCCTGGATTCGGAGGACAGAGTTTTATTCCAGGTGCACTGGAAAAAATTAAATTTCTTGACTCCATAAGAAGAAAAAACGGATATAATTATCTAATATCCATTGATGGTGGGGTAAACAGGAACAATTCCGGTAAAATCAGGAATAATGGTGCAGATATTCTGGTAAGCGGCAGTTCTTTTTTTAATTCTTCCGATCCGTATGCTGAAGCTAATTTTATTCGGGGAAACAAAGAAGTTTAGTGTATCTCCATTTCTGTCGAAAATAAAATGGGAGTTTTGTTTTGAAAAATAAACTTATTATTTTATATTTTGTTATCCTCAGTATGACCGTTTCAGCCCAGACAATTACTGGTAATAATCTGATGGAATCCGGTTTAAATAACTTTGCGAATGGCAATTATACAGAGGCTTTAAGCGATTTAAGAGAAATCATACTTAACCCGGGATATGAATCCCTTAAGGGGACTGCTTATTATTGGATTTCACGAACCTATATGGCTCAAAATCTACTGAAAAAAGCTGGAAATAATCTTGATTTTTTTATTAAAAACTACCCAGAAAACAAACTATTTCCAGAAGCAGTATATCAAAAGGGTAGATTATTGTTCCGTGAAGGTGAATTTGACAGTTCTATTCAAATATTTTATCAATTTATTGAATCCTATACTGATTCTCCATTCATAGCAAACAGCTATTTCTGGATCGCTGAATCGTTATACTACCTGGGACATCTGAAAAATGCCGAGGTTATCTATTCTATGGTTATCAGGGAGTATCCAAACAGTTTTAAAATTGAAGCTGCAAAGTATAAACTATCTCTGATAAAACTTAAATATCGTGAAAATGAACTACTAAAACTACTAAAAATAAGCCATGAAGAGTATCTAAAGGCTCTCGAAGATTTTCAAAGAAGAGAAAGAACCTATGAACAAAGTATAAATAACTATCAGAGAAAACTTATGGCTGCCAGTTCGGAAGACAGTAAGGCTCTTCTTGAGGATCTGACTAATGAATTACTGGAAAAAAATACCATAATTGCTAATTTAAATACCAGTATATCCAAACTAAATGAAACAATTGAAAGTTTGAAAAATCAGTTAGACATTGCTTCTAAAGCTGATGAAGCAGGATCTTCTGCAAGTGCTGTTTTACAGTCACCAAAGGAAATAAGACTTTTGACTGTAAAAAAATCCGCTTTGGAACTTAAGGAATTTTACCTTAATTGGCTTTTTGCAAAAATTGGAGAATAAATAGTATGAAAATGAAAAGGTTTATTATTATTATTCTATTATTTATCACAGCTTTTAACTCTTTCGGACTTGAGTCGAGTGACGGGAGAATAAAAATAGTTTTAAATAGTAATAACGGAAGTTTCGCTATTCACTATCTTGATAATATTAATACAGGTAAATACATACCCCTTTTATTTGACAAAGATCCGGAAACCTCTTTTTTGAGTATCAGTGCAGATAATAAAATTCTTAAAATGGGGAGCAGTTCCGGTTTTTCTCAGAAAATCAGTTCATCATCAAATGGAGGAACAATTATCTGGGGTTCCAGAGAATTAATAATAACTCAAACTTTTGCATTTATTAAATCGAAAGAAAGCGCCTTAAGTGATGGAATATCAATTACAATTACTGTTGATAATCTCTCTGATAAAAGTTCGAACTTAGGGATTGCTTATTTGTTCGATACCTTTATGGGAGAAGAAAATAGTGAGCATTTTACACTGGATTCCGGACTATCGGTTACTTCTGAAGAATCTTTTACATCCAGGTTCCCTAATTTCTGGATTTCACCTTCTTCAGGTACTAATATAAAGGGACTTCAGGGTATGGTAAGAGGTCCTGGAATAACAGTTCCGGATAAAATAATTTTTGCTAACTGGAAACGACTCCAGAACAATCTTTGGAATTATCAGGTAAAGACTTCACGTAATTTTAATCTTATTCCTTACTCAATAAATGATTCAGCTGTAGCAATGATCTTTAATCCCATAAGAGTAGATAGCAGATCCAGCAGATCAGTTACAATCGTAATGGGTGGGTACAGCGGTAGTAGTTTTCAGGCAAATTCGACCCAAAATGATTCAGAAATCAGTAATATATTTATATCTACAATAAATACAGAAACTGATCCCCAGAATATTGAATCTTCTCTTAGATCAGATCTTCTGGCCAATAATGATCTGATTAAGAAAATTAACGTTCTCCTGGAATATCCAAATAATGTAACAGATGCAGAGATAGAACTTATTGAACAGATTATGGAAACTCTAAAACAGCGGCAAAAATTATATGAAGACAGGTAAGTCCTTAAAATGCGAACCAGTGGTTTAAAAAAAGCCTCACGATTGTTCAAAGCCAGAAAATATACTCTTGTACTACAGCTTCTGGAGCCTCAGGTATTTAGATACAGGCAAAATTTTCAGTTCTATTATCTTCTTGGTATGTCATGTCTGAATACATCAGATTTCGGCGGAGGATATTCTTATCTTCAAAGGGCACTTGATCTTAAACCAATGGATATTAATACTTTAGCTGGAATGGCAGTAATTTATCTTAAAAGAGGAGAAAATGCAGAAGCTATACAACACTGGTTTCAGATTCTGGACACTGATTCAGATAACAAACTGGCTAAAAAGGGATTAGATGTACTAAAAAAATATTCTAAACAGGAAGATCTCATAGAATATATTGAGTCGGGAAAGTTTTTAACTCTTCTCCCAGGTTCAGGAAAAATTCTATCATTTATAAAAAATATAGTAATTACAATTATAATTTTCTTTATAATTATCATATCTACATATTATTTTTATCTTTTTTTTATAAGAAATGATATTAAAAGACCCGAAATTGCATCTGTAGAACTTAGCCGTTTCGGACCGCTGATTGATGATTCAGCAAAAAGTACTTACACTTATACAAATAAAGAATTAAGAAAACTTTTTGAAACTATCAGACATTACTTTGATACATACCAGGATAACCTGGCAATGAGAGAGATAAACCGCCTGCTTTTATCAAATGCTGATAATGAAACCAGGACAAAGGCACTTCTTTTAGAAAAATATATTACAATACCTGGATTTACAACACTTAAAAATAACTTTACCTATCAGGAATTTGTAAAAGAACCAGAATTGTATCTTAACTGCTATGTTATTTGGAAAGGAAAATTAAGTAATCTGCTTGTTACTGAAAACCTTATAAGTTTTGATTTTTTGGTCGGATATGAAGATGAAAAAGTTCTTGAAGGTATAATTCCTGTTACACTGAATTTTGGAGCAAGAATAGATACAACTTTGCCTATAGAGGTTTTAGGTAAAATTGTGAGTACAGATTCAGAAATAATTCTTGAAGCAGTTTCAATTCATCAGTATCAGAATGCACAATAATAAGTGACTGTTAATCAATGTATAACGATTTTGGAGTTTTTTTTTGAGACTTGTTGTTCAGAGAGTAAATAGATGCAGTGTATCAATAGATAAAATTGTCTCAGATTCAATTGACTCCGGTCTACTGGCTTACCTGGGCATTAAGAAGGGCGATAATTCTGGAGATATTAATTATATGGTAAGAAAACTTCTTGGCTTACGTATATTCGAAGATTTTAAAGGTAAAATGAACTATTCGGTTCTCGATCTTAAAAAAGAAATAATGGTAATTTCCCAATTTACACTTTATGGAGACACCAGGAAAGGTAACCGTCCGTCATATAACAATGCAGAAAAACCTGAAAAAGCAGAATTTTTATACCTTGAATTTATTGATAAACTAAAAATTTCAAATTTAAAAATTGCTTGCGGTAGTTTTCAGACCCATATGGATATTTCCTATATTAATGACGGTCCTGTTACAATTTTGATAGATTCCAACAAAATTTTCTAAATTCTTTCTTTTTTATCATTTTTTTTACTATACACTGAAGTAAAATCCAATTATAACCAGTACTAGATAGTAGAGTCCTCTACCCTTAAGGGGAAGGGTGATTTAAAGTATACAGGAGTGTTTTATGGCAAAGAAACCATATATCCCCCAGGCTCAGAATCCTGACAAAGAAAAAGCTCTGGAAGCTGCAAGACTTCAGATTGATAAACAGTTTGGCAAAGGTTCTCTTATGCAGCTGGGTCATTCAACCAAAGATCTCTCTATAGAGACAATCCCTTCTGGTTCTATCCTTCTCGATGCCGCTTTAGGAATTGGTGGATACCCTAAAGGAAGAATTATTGAAATCTATGGCCCGGAATCTTCAGGCAAAACGACTCTTGCCCTACATGCCATAGCTGAATCTCAAAAAAAAGGAGGTATTGCAGCTTTTATTGATGCTGAACATGCTCTAGATCCTATTTATGCTAAAAATTTGGGTGTAAATACAGATGATCTTTGGGTTTCTCAGCCGGATACAGGAGAGCAGGCTCTTGAGATAACTGAATCTCTTATCAGATCAGGAGCAGTCGATATTATTATTATAGATTCAGTTGCAGCTCTTACACCTCAGGCTGAAATTGAAGGAGATATGGGAGATTCTCATATGGGACTGCAAGCCCGGCTTATGAGTCAGGCATTGAGGAAACTTACTGCTACAATATCAAAATCAGGGACCTGTCTCATATTTATAAACCAGATCCGTATGAAAATTGGGGTAATGTTTGGTAATCCAGAGACTACCACAGGAGGAAAGGCACTTAAATTCTATTCTTCAATGCGACTTGAAGTCCGGAGAATTGAAACAATGTCAAAAGGAACAGAAGATGCAATAGGAAACAGGGTCAGAGTAAAAATCGTAAAGAATAAGGTAGCTCCTCCTTTTAGAAAAGTTGAACTTGAAATAATATTCGGAAAGGGAATAAGTTCCACCGCAAGTCTCCTTGACGGTGCATTACAGTATGATATCATTGCAAAAAGCGGAAGCTGGTACTCCTATGGAGAAGAACGGATAGGGCAGGGAAGGGAAAATGCAAAATTATTTCTTGATAATAATCCTGACATTGCACTTATCATCGAAAAACAGGTAAGGGAACTCCTCTTTCCATCCCTTGAGATAAAAGAAGAAACTCCTGAGCTAAATACTAAAACTGAAATTTCAAAAAATCCAAATAACAAATCAGGAAAAGAACAGGAAGGATTATTCTAAGATTTTTAATGAACTTGAGATAGTTTTCGATCCCATATTGATATGAACATTATAATAAAGGTATATTTACATTATGGAACAAGTTAAGGAATCCGAGGGTAAGAAAAAATTTATACTTGATGATTTTGAAGGCCCTTTGGATCTGCTTTTATTTCTTATTCGTAAATCTGAAGTTAATATATATGATATCCCCATAGCTCAGATTACAGAACAGTATCTTTCCATTCTGGATCTTGCTACAAAAATTAATCTGGATGATCTGACTGATTTTTTTCTAATGGCAGCAACCTTACTTTTAATCAAGTCAAGAATGCTCCTTCCTGTTGAAATAAGTTTTGATGATGATATGGAAGATCCGAGACAGGAACTTGTAGATAGATTAATCGAATATCAGAAATATAAGAAATTTTCTGAATTAATGGCAGTCAAAGAGGAAGAATCTGAATGGCATATAGAAAGGAATAAAAAACAGGCGGTACTGCCTTTTCCGGAAAATGATGATCTTTGGGAGAGAATTGATGTCTGGGATCTGCTTAGTACATTTTCGACTATTATTTCCTCTCTCTCAACAGAACGTATCATCGATCTTTATGAAGAGGTTTCTGTAAATGAGAAATTAAGTTTAATTAATGAACTTATAGAAAACAGAGGGGAATTTTTTTTTACCGATTTGATTGTAAAAACCAATTCAACTATGGATATAATTTGTGCATTCCTGGCTATTCTAGAATCTGTTAAGGTGAAAAAAATTATAATTTTACAAAATAAACTATTCGGTGATATTAAAATTAAAGGCAGAGGCTTGGAAGGAGAATGAAACTGGAAAAAGAAGTAGCATTAATCGAAGCGGTACTGTTTCTCGAGAATGATCCTGTTGATCTTAAATATTTATCCAGGATTACACACTTTTCCCGTGAAGTTGTAGAAGAATCTATTATTCAGCTGAAGGAAATCTATTCCAACGACAACCGGGGACTTGAAATTTCTAAAATTGGAGAGGAATTTCAGTTAATTCCTAAAATGGAGTTATGGGATCACCTTAAAGATACTTACGGCCGCAAGAATGAAAACAAACTTTCTAAAGCTGCATTGGAAACACTCTCAATTATTGCATATTCACAACCTATAACCCGGGGTGAAATTGAAAATATAAGAGGCGTATCTCCTGACAGTATGATGAAATTACTAATAAACAAAAACTTCATTAAGGATGTAGGTAAAAAAGATGTTCCGGGTAAACCGATCCAGTATGGAACAACTATGGAATTTCTGAAAGCATTCAGACTTTCCAGTATTGCGGATCTTCCAAAACTTGATGAAATTGAACAGGATAGGTTTGAATTAAATGGATAAAATAGATACAGAGATGCGCCTGCAGCTATATATGGCAAAATGCGGCCTTGCCTCGAGAAGAAAATGTGAAATACTTATATCTGAGGGTCTCGTGAAGATTAACGGTAAAGTTATAACCCAAATGGGATATAAAGTTGGTTCGGCTGATAAAGTTACTTTCAAGGGACAGCTGATTACCATCAACAGAAATAAAATTTATCTGGCTTTGAATAAACCTTCTCTCTATCTATGCAGCAATAGTGATCCTCAGGGCAGACCTCTGGCAGTGGAATTAATTAATAAGGATTTTCAGGATCGTTTATACAATGTAGGACGTTTGGATTATCTTTCAACAGGATTAATATTTTTTACAAACGACGGGGACTTTACAAAAACTGTAGCGCATCCTTCATCTGGAATAGAGAAAGAATATGTCGTTGAAACAAAACAGCCCATTGAGGAACAGATACTTCTTGACTTTATGAAAGGTGTAACAATAGAAGGAGAGAGATACAAACTATATTCATACAAGTATAAAACAAAATTTAAAGTTAAGTTAATTCTTCTTGAGGGAAAAAACAGAGAGATTCGGCGTTTTTTTCAATCCAGAAATCTTAAAATTAAGAAACTTCACAGAATACGAATAGGTATCGTAAAGCTGGATAATATTCCTTCCGGATCTTATCGTTATTTAACTGAAAAAGAAATAACATGGTTTCTTAAAAAAGGGAAGGGGAACAAATAATAATGATAGTTGCAATTGATGGTCCTGCTGGTGTTGGTAAAAGCACTATTGCAAAACATATAGCGGATAAAGCATCATTATTTTATGTTAATTCGGGTAACTTTTACAGAGCAGTTACAAATGAACTTATAAAAAGCGGACATTCTTTATTAAATACTGAAGCAGTAATTGAAATTACCAAAAAGCTCAATTTCAGTATAATAGATGGAAATCTTCATATAAACAAAGTTAATGTCGAGGATCAGCTCCACTCTGATCTTGTTGACAGTATGGTAGCCCAGGTTTCATCGATAGTCGAAGTACGTCGTATGGTAAATAAGGCTATAAAAAAAGCCACAAAGTCTATGGACATAATTGTTGAAGGACGTGACATTACGACCGTAGTTTTTCCGAATGCTGATCTTAAAATATATCTTGACGCATCTGTAGTAAAAAGAGCGGAAAGACGATACAGGCAGGGTGTCAGTAATCTCTCTCTAAACAAACTAAAAGAGACCATAGCTGTAAGAGATAAAATTGATAAATCAAAACCCGAGGGAAGTTTAAAAATTTCCTGTGACGCTCTTTATTTGGACACATCGGACTTGACCATAGATGAAGTTTGTGACAAAGTGTTAAATAAATTAGACAGTATGTAAGTATAAATTTCAGGAGAATTAGCATAGTTATGGCAGAGAGCGAAGCGGATATTACCACAGAAACACAAACTTCCCTGCAGGAAGAGTACCTTAATTCCTTCAATGATCTGGAAGAAGGACAACTGATTGACGGTACGGTAATTGAAATCAGCACCGAAAATGTATTTGTAGATGTAGGTTACAAATCAGAAGGGAAAATACCGATAGAGGAATTTAAAACCAAGCCGGAAATAGGTGATACTGTAAGTGTTGTTCTTGTTTCGAAAGAGGGAAAAGGCGGGCAGGTAATTGTTTCTAAAGGTAAAGCTGATGAAAAGGTTTTTTGGAAAAACCTTAGAATCGCTCATCAGGAAAACACTCCTGTAAATGGTAAATTTGTCAGTTCAAACAAGGGTGGCTTTGAAGTTAATCTTGGGTTTGGGGTTATCGGATTTTGTCCTCTCTCTAAAACAGATGTTAAAAGAGTTGAGAATCCTGAGGATTATATTGGACTTGAATCAAAATTTATTATTGACAGACTATACAGTGATAATAAACTGAAAATTGTCGTTTCCCGTAGAAATTATCTGGAAAAAGAAATTTCTGAGAAGAAGAATAAGTTTTTCAGTGAAACCGAACTAGGTGCAGTAGTTTCGGGTGAAGTTAAAAGCTTTACTTCTTTTGGTGCTTTTATTGATCTGGGAGGTTTTGACGGACTTCTTCATATAAATGATATGAGCTGGGGTCATGTAACAAGACCTAAGGATTATGTAAAAAAAGATCAAAAGATTGAATTAAAGATTATACGTCTTGATCCTGAGACTCAGAAAATAAATCTATCATTAAAACATTTTACACCAGATCCGTGGACTGTTTTTGAAGAGCATTATGGAGTAGGGGATATAGTTAAGGGTAAAGTTACAAAACTTGCAGATTTTGGTGCATTTATTGAGATAGAAGAGGGAATTGAAGGTCTTGTCCATATTTCTGAACTTTCGTGGGTAAAAAGAGTTAAACACCCCGGTGAGCTTCTTACTATTGGAGATGAAGTAGAAACAAAAATACTGGGATATGATCTTGAATCAGGACGGGTTTCACTGGGCTTGAAACAGGTACTTCAGAACCCATGGGATAACATTGAAGAATCTTTTCCTGTTGGTCACCGATTAAAAGCTAAAGTTGTTAAACTGACTAGTGCAGGAGTTTTTATTGAACTAACAGAAGGTATTGACGGTTTCCTCCATGTTGACGATCTTTCATGGACCAAGAAGATAAAAAATCCAGGATCTGTTATCAAAACAGGGGAAGAAGTTGAAGTAGCTATTATCAGCATCGACAAGGAAGCACAACGTATAAGACTGGGGCTGAAGCAGCTTTCGGATGATCCATGGAAGTATCTTCGTGAAAATTTCCCTAAAAACAGTGTTATAGACGGAGAGATTACAAATATTACAGATTTTGGTGTATTTGTTAAAGTAATTGGGGATATTGAAGGTCTCGTGAGTAAATATAATCTGGTAGAACCAGGTGCTGATGACAGCAGAGACGAAGATTATCTATCCAGGTTCAAGACGGGACAGAAGGTTAAAGCAATTATAATCGAACTTAATCCAAGAACTCAGAGATTATCTCTGTCTATAAAGGATTATCAAAAGAGTATACAGAGAAAAGAACTTTCCAAGTATATACATGATGAGGATGGTGAATCAACAGCCGCTTTCGGGGACTTCCTGAAACAAATGGATTCTGATTCACAAGAATAAAAGATGTTATCATCGACCATCGATGCTAAGAGACTTGCAACCCTTATTGAAATTAATACTTTAATTAATTTTGATTATCAGGATGCAAGATCTCTTCTTAAAAGAATTCTTGAATCTGCTACCCGACTTACTTCAGGGGAAGCTTCTTCGCTGCTTCTGGTAAATAACGTAAATAATAAATTATATTTTGAGATTTCGATTGGTTCAAAGGGAAAGGAACTTAAAAACTTTTCTCTTAATATGGGTGAAGGAATTGCAGGATGGGTGGCTAAAAACAGTACTTCGCTAATAGTAAACGATGTTGATACGGATCCACGTTTTTTTTCTGAAATAGGTACAAAAATTGGGTTTAATACAAAATCTATTCTTGCAGTACCCATGCTTATCAGAGATGAGTGTGTTGGGGTACTTGAAATTATCAATAGAAAAGATGGCGGTTATTTCTCCAATGATGACCTGCAGTGGCTTGAAATGTTTGCTTCTCAGTCGGCTCTTGCCATAAAAAATGCTAAAGAATATCAAAAAGTGAAAGACGAGGTTAATCAGCTCCAGAAACGTATAAAACATAACGACAATAAATATCATACTTTTATTGGTAACAGCCCTGTAATAAAGGAAAAAATCAAAATTGCTAAAAAAATAGCTGTTACAGATTCTTCGGTTCTTATTACCGGAGAAAGCGGGGTAGGTAAAGAATTATTTGCAGAACAGATTCATCTCAATAGTGAAAGGTCAAATGAAGCATTTATCAGGGTTAATTGTGCAGCACTTCCGGAAAATCTAATTGAGAGTGAATTGTTTGGTCATGTTAAAGGAGCATTTACTGATGCTTCGGCAGATAGAAGGGGGAGATTCGAACTAGCCGACGGAGGTACATTATTTCTTGATGAAATAGGTGAAATACCTTTGAATTTGCAGGCAAAACTTTTACGTGTAATACAGCATAAAGTTTTTGAGAAAGTAGGTTCCAGTAATTCGATTCAGGTAGATGTAAGAATTCTTGCTGCATCTAATATTGATATGGAAAAAGCACTTGAAAATGGTACTTTTCGTAAAGATCTGTATTACAGGCTAAATGTTCTCCCTTTTTATATTCCTCCATTGAGAGAACGGACAGAAGATATTACACATCTTGCAGAATATTTCTTAAAAAAGGTTACTCATCATACAAATAAAACCAGGAAAGGATTTACAAACGACGCAATGGAACAGCTTTTGTCCTATTCATGGCCTGGCAATGTACGTGAGCTTGAAAATGTAGTTGAAAGATCGGTTTTAATCTCAGCAGATCAATATATAGAAGCCAGTGACTTAATGCTTCAGTCTAATACCGGTATTAAGGATCAGTATGAGGAGAAACCACTAAAGGAAGCAGTAATACAGTTTAAAAAGCATTATTTAAAAAATGTATTGGACAGATATAAATGGAACCAGACCAGAACATCCAAAGCTCTGGGAATTCAGCGAACATATTTGTCAAAATTACTGAAAGAATTAAATTTAAGAAGATAATTAGGAGTTACGATGTCCAGGAATAGTGAAAAAACAGATCGAATTCAATTTAAACAAAAACTAACGATAATTATTCAAAAAAACGGCTATATACTATTAGGCATTCTTTTAGTTATAGTTTTTACAATAGTGGGTTTATTAATATTCAATTCATTACAGATGAAAAATCTGGAGAAAAGTGTTCAGAAAATCGAACTTATACAGGAAGCATATCAGAATTTATCAACTATTGCTGATGAAACTAAGAAAAAGGTTGCCCAGGATAAGATTAAACAGGATCTTGATTCTCTTATTGATGAAGGAAGAAAGGACTATTCCCTGCAAAGAGCTCTTTTTATGCGGGCCAATCTTTATTTTAAGAATAAAGATTGGGACAGTTCCATAAAAGATTTTGAATTACTTGCCAGTGAATTCCCCAAAAGCTATCTTTCTCCAATTTCTCTTATTAACGCAGGTACCGCATTTGAAGAGTCAGGGAAAATAGATGAAGCCATAGAAGTGTATAAGAAAGTTGTTACTGACTATTCCAATAGTTCTCCTGAAATATCCAATATCTATTTTTCAATTGGTAGACTTTACGAAGCAGAATCAGATTTTGATTCTGCTCTGGATACTTATAATACTCTACTTGATAAATTTCCCAATAGTAATTGGACAAACCTTGCAAGAAGCCGTATAATCAATCTGGAAAGTCGCTGAAGTTATAACAATCTGACTTTATATATCTAAATTCAGATTGTAATTTATATTTTCTGGAGAGTTTTATGGCAGCAAGTAAAAAGCACTCTAAATATATGGAAGCACGGTTTTTTGGCCTGTTCATAGGTATTGCAGTAATATTGCTAACTATTGCTGTTAGCCAATATACATCAATAATTGATACTTTAGAGACCAAAATCCTGGATGTACATTTTAGATACAAAAATCTTTACCTTGGGGAAACGATTCAGGAGGGTGTAAGTTATGTTAAACTTAATCCGGATATATCTCCGGATATACTAATAGTTGGTATAGATTTCAAAACTTTAACAAAATTTGGGAAATGGCCTTTTCCTAGATATACACATTCCTATCTAATAGATACTCTCGCAAGAATCAGTAACCAAAATGAGAGGGAAAGAGCATTATTTCTTGATATTTTCTTTATAGAACCTGATACAAATGCAATCAATGATGCTGTTTTAATAAATAGTATAAAGAACAGCGGCCATGTTTTTCTGGAAACTCTACTGGACGAGGTTCCGCCGCCATCAAATACCGGAAATGAGTTTTTCCAGAGGCAGCATATTTTATATGATAATTACGGTGAAATAAAAAACATACTGGGAGACTGGGAATCTGTTACAGGTTTTGTCGGTATACAGGCACCATTACAGCCCTATGCACGGGCTACAAGAGGTTATGGTCATGCTAATTATATAAAGGATGTAGATGAGCTATACAGACGTCAGCCTCTTATCGGGAAATCTTCAGAACTAATAAAAGAATTTAATCTTGATGATATTACGGTTGATATAGAAATTGACAAAGAAAATTTCCAGAGACTGGCATGGATAGATAAAAAAGATATAGTTCATAATATCGAATATCCAGTTACAGAACAATCTCTTGTTAAACTTAAATCTGACATGGAGAAACATGCTCCCCAAAGAACTGTAGATGCAGATAATGATGGAACACCTGAAAGCAGTTACTATGTTATACGCCTCTATCAGGATCATTTTCTTCCTGCTATAACACTTGCTATGGCTTTGGAATACTTCAATAAAGACCTTTCTGATATAGAGGTATCATTTGGTAAATATATTTTTATACCACACCCTCAGTATTTTGATAAAGAGACAGGTATTTGGGGGCCATACCAGCTTACTGTAAAAGAAGCTGTATTTGATGCAGAAGGGAATGTTGTTAAAGAAGCGGAAACCAGAGTTCTAAATGAAATAAAAATACCAATAGATAACAATGGTGCTATGGTTGTTAATTTTATGGGTCCTCCCTCATTCGCAACTGCAGGAGAAAGACAAACATTTCCTGTTAGGTCCTATTCCGCATATGCATCAAATCCCCCTGGTATCGATCCTGCCAAATGGCCGAGAACAAGAGCTCTTGGAAATAAACTTGTAATGGTTGGTGCTTTTGCAAGAGGTATTGCTGATGATCAAAAACCAACTCCTTTTGGATTGATGTATGGTGTTGAAATACATGCAAATGCACTAAATACAATTATAATGTCAAACTTTATAACAAATGTTCCCTATTATATTGATCTGCTCATTCTTGCAATTATGGTAATGCTGGTTTCTTTTATTTCCTCACGACTATCCACAATCTGGGCTTTTGTAATTACAATTGTAATGGTTGTAGGACTTTTTATCGGTGCTTCGGTGATTTTTGATCAGAATTCTCAGATAATTAACTTCACAGCTCCTGCATTTGCAACTTTTTTAGCCCTTATATCTATTATAATCTATAGGATTATGACTGAAGAGAAGGAAAAGAAAAGAATTAAAAATATGTTTGGTACATACGTAAGCTCCACAGTTGTAGATAAACTGCTTGAAAATCCTCCGGAACTTGGAGGTGAAGATAAAACTATTACCGTATTGTTTTCTGATATAAGAGGCTTTACAAGAAAATCTGAAGGATTATCTTCACAGGAACTTGTTAAGTATATTAATAAATATTTGACAATAATGACCAATGTAATTGAAGAAGATGAGGGAACCCTGGATAAATACGTAGGTGATGAAATAATGGCATTCTGGGGTGCTCCTATAGATCAGGAGGATCATGCAATTAGGGCTTGCAGATCTGCTGTAAGACAAATGGAAGCTTTAAATGATTTTAATAAAGATCTTCCAATAGAAAGACAGATAGATATAGGAATCGGACTTAATTCAGGAATAATGACCGTGGCTAATATGGGATCCAATAAACGTATGAATTATACATTAATGGGGGACAATGTTAACCTTGGGGCAAGGCTTGAAGGTACAAACAAAGTATATAAAACAAATATAATAATTAGTGAATTTACCTACGGTCTTGTAAAGGATAAGGTTATTGCGAGAGAACTAGATAATATACGTGTTCAGGGAAAGAATAAACCGGTACTCATATATGAATTAGTCGACTTTATTGGCAATGAGAAAATTAAATAAACTTCTATTTATAGAGAAAGCTATATTTATTCTCATTCTCACTTTCTTTTTTATCTCTTGTGGTTTAAGTTCTTACATTTATATCTATCCGCCTCTGTCGGGAATTACTACTGTTGGGTTTTCTCATGATTCAAGAAATAATAAAGAACCGGATTTTTTTGTTTTGGGATACGATATCTATTATAGGATATATGATAGTAATATTTTTATAGATATGGACGATTCTGGAATTCGTAATACAATAATTGGAGACAGCACTGCTTACTTTAATTCTGCTAATATTGGTAACCTTATAAATCGAAACATAAATGCTGCCAGTCTATACAGACCGTTGTTTTATGTCTCTGATGATAAAAATAATGGTTATGATTCTAATAATTCAGCTCCGGTTCTTCCCATTGACAATAGCCAGATTACAGATACTCAATTTTATATAAACCTTATTTTTGGGGGTAATAATGGTCCTTATATTGAAACAGCTTCTCCTTATGGTTCAGACAATTTACCGGAAAAAATCTTTTTTAAAAGATATATTTCTTTGCAGGAATCGAAGGAGTTCGTCACTTTTACTAGCACAGATATAGATGTTCCCGACACTCTAACCAGTAACAATGTATTAATTGCTTTTTTTGTACTTTCCTACGGTTCCACTGTAGATTTTTATACCTTAACTTCTGACAAACCACTTTTTATAGGATATAATGAATTTTATTAAGGAGAAATTTTATTGTTTAGTTTTTATTTTAATATAGGTATGATCTACCTTTTAATAGGATTTGCAGTAGCACTTATTTCCTATTTTATATTTAAGAAAAATGTTCCGGGAAAGTTCCTGGGTGCCCTGATAATAGCACTTATTGGATCTTATCTTGGAGGAGTCCTTGAATTTGTCTTTAAGGATCTTATAGAGTATCTGTCAAATTTAAATAATAGTGTTAATATATTCCCTCCATTAATAAGTTCATTTATTTTAATGTGGTTATTTACCAAGGTAAGTGAAAAATATAAATAATATCAACTTCCGATAATGTATATTCTGTCTACTAGTATTCTGTTATAACAGTATCATTGGTAGATAATAATTAAAGCAGGATAAACTATGAAAAATATAAATGATAGTACAGGTGCATTTTATAAATTGCTGGATATAATCATAACTTTAAGAGGACCAAAAGGATGCCCCTGGGACAGAAAGCAAACATTAAAAAGCCTAATCCCTAATATATTTGAAGAAACATATGAATGTATAGATGCCATAGATAATATGGATGAAGAAAATATGGCAGAGGAGATTGGTGATTTATACCTTCTTGTTGTTATGTTGTCCTACATTATGGAACAAACTACAAACTATTCTGTGGCTTCTATTCTAAATACAATTTCCGAAAAATTAGTGCGCAGACATCCACATGTATTTTCAAATATTAAAATAAATTCAGTATCTGAAGTTCTTGATCTTTGGCAGGATATAAAAGTAAATGTAGAAGGAAGAATAAAAAGCAATTCAGTACTTGAAAAGATTCCACGTTCTGCTCCCCCCCTTGAACGCTCCTATGAGATACAAAAAATAGTTTCAAAAGAGGGTTTTGACTGGAATAGATCCTCTGATGTAATTAAAAAAATTAAGGAAGAAATAGATGAACTCCAGGATGAATTAGAAAAAGGCAACCTCAAAAATGCAGAATTAGAAATGGGAGATATTTTGTTTTCTGTTGCAAATTTAAGTCGCTTTTTAAAAATTGATCCTTCTATAGCTCTTCATAAGACAAATCAAAAATTTATAAAAAGATTTCAATATATTGAAAAACATATTTCACAAACAGGTAAATCACTCAAAGAATCTACATTAAAAGAGATGGATTACTTTCGGGAACAATCCAAACAATACGATTCTTAATGAAAATATTCAAAATAATTTTGCCCATCCTTTCCTGTATATAGCTTAGTCCTTTCTAGTGTGAAATTTGCGTAAAATATATTTTTTTCAATTACTTTTTCAAGGTGAAAGAACAGGTTACTCACCTTTTTACCATTATTATCAATTTTGATATGCAATTTCTTTCCTTCTATTTCAATAAATAATTTGTCATAATCACATTCTGTTTTAAGATATTCTATCATCAAATTGAAAAAATGAGAAAAATCATAACTGGTTACACATTTTATGGAATATTCAGAACCGCCATAAAGTGACATTAGAGATTTACGCTTCTTATTCTTTTCGCCAGGAGATATTAAAGAACATTTTGATATTATAATTCCTGAGGGTACATTCTTATTTATTTTTTTCTTAAAGTCTTCTGTTGATATTTTATTACCGAGAACAATGGATAGTATTTCTACTTTCGAGCTTATTCCAAGAGATAATGGGTGTGCAAATTCAATTTTTGGTTTAGGGTTAAATCCCTGAGTATAGTTAATATTAAAACCCGATCTTCTAAAAACTTTAGAAAAAACGTTCATTATGTTTAAATGAGAAAGATATTTTGCTTTTTCGATTTTTGAGAATTCAATAAGATAATAATAAGCTCCATTTTCCCTGTCGAGTTCTGCTTCGGCTGTTTGAGTCTCCTTTAGGATAGGGATCTCATCGATTTTATCAACCATCGTATCGTTTGTACAAACTCCGCAATTATGATCACATGGAATATCACATATTTTTGACGTTTCATAATTTAAAGCCTTTATATACTCTTTCTTTAAATAAGGTTTTGTAATTCCAAGAGAAATCTTATCCCATGGGAATATTTCATCAAGATTTCTTTCTCTGGTAACTTCATTCTCTACATTCCATCCTGATGAATCTATAACATTTTTCCATACTGACATATTAAAATGTTCTTCCCATGCATCCAGTCTTGCCCCGTCTCTATGAGCGGCAAGTATTAAATCACCTACCCTTTTATCACCTCTGGATAGAATACCTTCTACAAAAGAAACAAAAGGAGAATGATAGGAAAGTTTGATATTACCATTCCTCTTAAAGTGATATTTAAGATCTCTCATATCCCTGTATGACTCTTCTTCTTTTAACTGAGACGACCATTGGAATGGTGTATGAGCTTTAGGAATAAATGTACCAACATTCACATTTAATTTCATTCCTGTCTTTTTTTGAACATCTTCGATAAATTCAATTATTTTTTCGGATTCATTTTCTCTGTCAGTACCAGGCAAACCAATCATGAAATAAAATTTCGCAAGTTTCCATCCCATCTCTCTTGCTTCTCTTAAAATATTTATTATTTTTACCGGATCTACCTCCTTGTTAATGCTTTTACGCCAGAGGTCAACGGGAGTCTCAATTGCAAAAGTTAGTCCACTTCTTCTGACTCTTGATACTTCATTAAGTAAAGGAAGTGTAAAAGAATTTATTCTGAGTGACGGAAGAGAAAAGGATATATTCTTGTTTACGTATTTTTGATTTAATGTATGTATTAAGCTATCAAGACCAAAGTAATCACCTGATGAAAGAGAAGATAATGTTAACTCATTATAACCACAGTCATTTATGAGAAAATCAACCTCGTTGATAATATGTTCAAGTTCCTTCTGACGATAGGGTCTGTAAAAAGAAGCAGCATGGCAAAATCTACAACTGTTTGGACAGCCTCTCATTATTTCAATTATACCGTTATCCTGTATAGTGGCTATACTTGAAACAGGTAATGTGCCTGTGCTTGTATTATTAAACCCATGCCAGATAGATCTCTGTACTCCGGATTCCTTTTTTTCTGTCCATATATATGGAGATTCTGAAATTTTAGTTAGAATGTCACTTCTTGAAGCACCCATATTTTTCAAGCCTGCAATTTCTTCAATAATAGAATAGAAGTTATTTTCGGCTTCACCAAGGTATACTGCATCCAGAAAGGTTCCAAAAGGAACAGGATTTGTTATAGCTGGACCCCCGGCAATGACTATCGGATCAGATCCGTTACGGTCTTTATTTAAAACAGGTATTTGTCCTGTAGATAATACTGTAATAATATTTGTTGCACTAAGTTCGTAACCTATCGAAAAACCTAATATGTCCAGTTCATTGAGAGGGATACCGTTCTCCAGTGTATATAGGGGAATATTGTTAGATAATAATGCAGATTCAAAATCCTGAGCAGGGGTAAAAACCCGTTCACAACTTATTCCTTTTAAATTATTTAAACCACGGTATAAAAGTTTAATAGCATTATTAGACATTCCAATTTCATATAAATCCGGAAAACAAATACCAATTTTGAAATTTGATTCAACATATTCTGATATTGATCCAAATTCACCTCCAATATATCTTCCCGGCATTAATACATTTAATAAAATATGCTGTAAATCTGTTTCAGGCTTTATTAAGCTCATCTGTCAGTACCTGTACCTTCTTAAATAAATATTTTGAATTAATCCTATTGAAATTAAAGTTGTCCATAAAGAGGAACCTCCATATGAAACAAACAACAGAGGGATCCCTGTAATAGGCATTATACCTATTGCCATTCCAATATTTATTATAACATGGAAAAATATCATCATAATTATTCCAGTTCCCACAAGATGTCCATAACTGTCCTTAGCATTATTTATTAATATCAGACCCCGGATGATTATTATGCTGAATAGCACTATTACAGCAACCGACCCGATAAAACCCCATTCTTCTGAAATTATTGAAAAAATAAAATCAGTACTCTGTTCAGGTAAAAATCTGTAATGACTCTGAGTCCCTGCTAAAAATCCTTTTCCCAATAATCCTCCGGAACCAACTGCAATTCTGGATTGAATAATATTCCAACCAGATCCTCTGGGATCTACACTCGGATCTAAAAAAATAATTAAACGCATCATTTGATATTCTTTTAAGAAAGATCTTACTCCAAGAGATCCCAATAATCCTGTAAGAAAAAGGAAAAAACTATACATAAACCAGTAAAAATAGTATCTTTTTGTAAAAATAAAACCTAACAGTGATAAAAAAGCTACTATGGCCACCGAGCTGACAAGAATCAAAAAAAGATCGTTGGTGACAAGTATTTTAATAAAAATAAATTCTTCTTTAGAGATATATTTTTGCCATGCAGGGAGCATTCCAAGTAAGATCATGAGTAAGCCTGAAAAGAAGAAAAACAGGACATATCTTTTCTTAATACCAGCCATAAATGCAATAATAAGAAAAACAGGAATAAAAACAAGGGATGTTCCCATATCGGGTTGTGCGATAATTAAAACAACAGGAAGAAATGCGATTAGCATTGCTACAAAAAAAGTTGAAATATTTCTTATTGATTTCTTTTTCCTTACAAGATAATCCGCTAAAAACATAATTGTTGCTAATTTAGTAAATTCAGAAGGCTGAATTCCAAATCCCAGTAATCCAAGCCATGATTTGGAACCATTTACTTCTTTACCAAAAAACAGTGTGAAAATTAGTATAATTATAAAAAAAATATATATGTAAAAGGACCATTTTCTAATAACAAGATAATCATTAAATAACACCAGGAAAAAGATAATTAATCCAGTAGCAACCCATACAATCTGGTAAACGTACTCATTAGATATAACAATCCCGGTAGAAGTAACACCACTGGAATAAATAAACAATATACCTATTATCATCAGTCCCAGCATTGAGAAAAAAATCAAAAGGTCAATATTAAAAAAAGATTTTACCTTCATTGAGGTTTCCTTTTATTGCGCAGCCATCCCCATCGTAGAGAATCAATGGCCTCGTCGTAAGTTTCACCGGCAAATATTCCCTGAAATATAATGTTTGCAGCTCTGATAGCCCACCATTCCCACTCATTTACTGCTTCCACCATTGTCACCACAACTAACTGGTCTTCAGGAGCAGCATCATAGGGTCCATAAGCAACAAACCAGGCATTCCAGCTGTCTTCGAGACCAACTTCACCGGTACCGGTTTTACCTGCTATATCAACAGCCTTAGTTGTAATAACAACTTTTGCAGTACCATCCGTTATAACACCCCGCAAATATTGCTGCATTGTATCAAAGGTATCCTGGTGAATTGTACTGGAGTGTATAATCTCCGGAAGTTTTTCCTCTATTAGTTCACCTGTTACAGAATCTCTTATCTCTTTTAAAATGTGTGGTTTGTATATAATACCTTTATTGACAATCATTGCCATCATATCAGCCATTTGAACGGGAGTTACGTTTATGAACCCCTGGCCGATGGAAGTATTTACGGTATCTCCACCAACCCACTTAGTATTATATACTCTCTCCTTCCATTCTGGTGTAGGTACCAGGCCAGATATTTCTCCAGGAAGATCAATTCCCGTATAACTTCCATATCCGAATCTTCTTGCATAATCTGAAATAATATCTATTCCAAGATACTTATAACCAAGTGTATAAAAATAGACATTGCAGGATTGTTCCAGTGCCTCGTGAAGAACCAGCCATCCATGACCTTCGGGAACATGACAGCGAAATTCCCTGTTACCAAACCAAACACTTCCCTCGCAGAGTATAGTTTTATCAACTGGAAATATATCCTCCTCAAGATTAGCAGTTGTCATAACCACTTTAAAGGTGGAAGCTGGTTCGTAAGTAGACTGGATCGTTCTGTTTAAAAAAGGGTGTCTGTTATCCAATGCCAGTTTCCTGTAGATCTGACCTCTTTTGTCATCGTAAAAATCATTTGGATTATACCAGGGATAAGATACAAGTGCCAGTATTTCTCCAGTGGAAGGTTTCAGCACAACTGCAGAGCCTACTCGTTCGCCAAGAGCTTCTTCTGCCAGTGTCTGTATATGTCGATCTATAGTTAAAACAAGATCATTTCCATTTTCCGGAAGAAGGTCATCAACCTCAACATTCTGTATTTTTCGCCCCTGTACATCTACGGTCTTATAGTGGATCCCATCCTCTCCTCTTAAAGTCTGATCATAATATTTTTCGATTCCGCTTTTACCTACTACAGAATTTATATTGTATCCTTTATTGTAAAGAACCTGAAATTCTTCGGTAGTGATATCTCCGACATATCCAAGAATATGAGAGATTGAACCTGGTTCAAGATAACTTCGAATTGGTTTACTGTTCCAGGTGACCCCTTTGAAATTTTCTATATTCTCCGCAATCCTGTTAATATCCAAAAGTGAAACTCCATTTTTTATTTCAATTGGATAATACTGATTCTTATAATTTTCGGGTAATTTATTTCTGATATATTAAACAGGAACATTAAGTATTTCAGATAATTTTATAATAACAGAGTCAAGTGTATCAGGTTCCGTTTCAGCCGGTACTATATTTACAGCAAAAGAATCAACATTAATTACAAGAGG
>JAJRQE010000028.1 GCA_024280415.1 Spirochaetota bacterium
CAGAAGTTTTGTCACCGGAACAACATCTCTGTTCAGAGTAGGTTCCTCGGTAAAAATATCCCCCTGATAGAAACCCAGACGCAGATTACTTATAGAACCCTGATTCCATCCAAAATATCCCCAGAGACAGGCAGACTCCCACTCCCTTGTCATCCCTTTAAGGCGCTGAATATGGGGCATATCCTTCTTTCCCGGATACTGGGTCTGGAAATAGTTTATAAGCTCATCCAGTCTGTCATTAATATTATCAGGATCATTATCATCAAATATCTCTATCAGATTCCGCAGAAAACGCCGCAGTGTCCCCTCTTCCTGCATCTCAGGAGACCGTGCCGCTACTCCGTCAAGATACTTCCATACATCACGGTTCCTGTATCTGATATTATCAACCTCAAAATAGCCCCGGGAAAAATGGAGTCTGAAATCATAGAGGTCACGACTCAGGACCCTTTTGAGATCCTTACACAAGCCCAGCATGTATCTATTTGTAACCGCTGTGAAACCACTGGTAAAGGTTGCAAAATGATGAGAATTACTATGAATCCGTATATTTCTTACAACATAGGGAAGATAGCCAAGCATTACATCATCATGGTGTGGTTCAGTATGAAGAAAAACCCTGTCTGTTACTGAGTCAATTCCAGCCTCAATCTTTCCTTTTAAGGATTTGATAACCCTTTTGTTTAATTCAGTAACAGAATCACCTGCTTTAAGTATAAGCAGTCGTCCAAAAGGGTCGTTGTAATAATTTTCCTTTGTCAGATCTTCAATTTTCCTATTAAGGCTTACTGAAACATTGACCACTATATGTTCAATCTGTTCATCCGTTAAGGTTTCTACCGATGCCAATTGAGCTGATTTACGCTGATATAGAAATTTTGCAGCTCCTTCAGTTATATAGAACCTGGCATTTGGTAATACCAGCAGGGAGGTTGCCGGATAGTAGACATTTCTTAGGCTCTGTATGGAATCAGCTACAATCCTGGCTTTGGATTCTCCTGCGGCAATAATTATTGCAACACATTCAGGGTTATAGGTAATAGTTGACAAACCAATTGTAATAACCAGACTCCGCTTTGAAACCTCTATCCCACCAAGATCAGAAGCAGAAGCTGCCATGGTCTCATAGTTAACCTCAGTCAGCCGGGTAGTACTATGCATATCAGACCCCCGGACATTAAAACCGATATGGCCATCAGGGCCTATACCCCCCAGAAAAAAACCTATACCGCCAAGTAATTTTATCCGATCCTCATACTCCACACACCACTGATCTATGCTGTAGATAACTTTTTTATGCAACTCCTCCCTTGATGTTGCTGCAGCTCTATAGCGTAAACTGAGATCAACTGCCTGACCGTTCCAGACCGATTCCAGAGTCTCTCCTTCGGGCAGTCCGATCTTATCACAATTAATCAGAAGTGCCTTGTCGGGATTCAGCCCTAAATCCTTAATGTAATAATTGCTGACATAATTGAAAAAACTGTTGTGCTGTTTCGGACTTATTGGATAAAATTCATCTATCTGAACAAAGTAGAGACCAGACACTACAGGTTTAATATCAGGATTAATACCTGCCGATTCAAGTTCTCTTTTTATTTCTTTGCTATTCCAGTTATCTAAAAATCGCTTTGTCTCCTTGATAAAAAATTCCGGCGTTTTGCCTGTAGGAAGGGAAATTACACCATTTGGATTTCTTTGAACCCATTCTAAAAATCTCAAAGCGGTAAGCTTTCCTAAAGCAGGGAAATTATCAACCTCGATTACACCTATTTTTTCATCAGGTTCAAATTTCATATCCTTGCCGGAATTTTCTATTGCAAACTGCTCTACTCTGCTAACCATCCATACCTCCAGAAGAATAGTTTTAATCTTTTATTAAGAATAAAACAAAGATTTTACTAATGATTACAATCAGACCAACTGAAATGATTCATCTAAATTTTTATACCAAGACCTATAGGAATGGGACGTTCAAACTCATCCCCTTTTTCATCTCTTTTATCTGCTATAGAAAGAATTCGATCTCCGTTCACAGCCACCTGTGAAGACCCACCTCCATCCAGATTAACAAAATCTTTAAGTCGGTGATTTTTTCCAATTAGAGCAAATTCTGAAAGAGAGACCCCCTTACTGTCCACACCTGGTCTGTACATTAAAGGTTTACTGCCCTCTACCCAGATAAGAATAGGTTGTCCCTCCTGAGTAGTACCTATACCCATCCTTGCAGCCCGACCAGTTGTCCAGCCCTGGGGATATACCGTTGGGGGGAATTTTATTCCACTACCATTAAAAAAAGGTTGTTTGAATTCAGAATGAAGAATATTATTATCGATAAGTGGCGGACCTACCTGAATACCAAAAGATCCTTTCAGTGGAATATATCTAACTGTAAGGCAATCCGGACTTTCCCCATGGGGTAAATTTATAACATAACCTGCTTCAGGAATTTCCAGTCTCTCATTTTTAGAAAATCCCACAATTCTACTTCCTACTACTGCAATATCAAGCCCTTTCCGGAACAGAGATATTCTGTGCTCCGGGCGTATCAGAACAGTGCAGTTTTTTTCATGGTAATAGGTGTTATTATCAATCACAATACCCATATCTTTTATACTAAGCACATCAATCCTGCTATTACCATTTTTATCAATAAACAGAGCAGAACGGGGATACAA
This sequence comes from Spirochaetota bacterium, assembly GCA_024280415.1. Taxonomy (GTDB): domain Bacteria; phylum Spirochaetota; class Spirochaetia; order B11-G9; family B11-G9; genus JAJRQE01. The sequence continues at coordinate 2,679 of JAJRQE010000028.1, forward strand.
AGGAGGACTGATTACTTTTCCATCAATCATAAGAAAACCATAAGGTTCACCCATTATGTCAAAAGAAGTCTCAAGATCCGTTAAATCCATTAGAAAGAAATGGCTGTTAAATACGACCCTGTTCTCCTTAAAATGATTACTTAAATATCCAAGATAATTGGATACCGGAATAGACACATGTATCCCATTAGTGGATCCCTGGATAAGTGACAGCAGATTTCGCTTATTTAGTTCATTAATCAGAACAGAAATATCATTTACAGAACTTACAAGTGTTCCATTTTCCACCTTTGTGCTCCCATCCTCCAGGGATCTGTTTAATACATATCGGACTCTGGAAGCAGGTTCAATAATTTTTTCATTGTTAAATATTTCCGGCATGTGACCTTCCATAGCTGCAGGTATGGAAAAGAGGCAGAGGCTCCCTATTTCAGGTTTCTTTGGGAGCAGGTGGATCCGGGATAATCTTGCAATATCTGTAAGTACCTGAGAATTAAATCTCATACTAACAGGAGATATTGAATTAAATTTCTCAAGTCTAATAATCTGATATCTTGTTTTTTCAGTTTCTGTATGAGAGTATGTAAAAATTGAGAAACCATTCCCCTGTTTGTTTTGATATACCTAATTAATTCTATTCTTAAGCATAATTATTTAACTATCCCTTGGTGCCAGTCGAAGCAATTCCCTGTATAATATATTTCTGCAATGATATATATATTACCAATAGTGGTATTATGGATAACACTCCTCCGGTTAGTAGCAAATTCCATTTAGCTGTATACTGAGATTGAAATTGAGTTAATGCCATGGTTACAGTTTGAAGTCTTTCTGAGTTTATGTATAGGATCGGGCGCAGCAGATCATTCCAGTTATTCATAAAAGCAATAATGAACAAAGTTGCAATTTGAG
>JAJRQE010000321.1 GCA_024280415.1 Spirochaetota bacterium
AAAGCTGTTCATGGAAAAACTTTTAAATTTCAGGATCGTAAGATGCCGTTTTTTCTCTCTTAATTCGAGGCTTTTATGAACTCTATCTAAAAAGCCTGTTGATTCTAAGATCTTATTGATATATTGTTCTATCCATGAAAATATGGTTAAAATATCTACTGGGCATAATAATCGGTATTGCAATTGGAACTTTTGTTTCTCAGGAAAATGAGGTCTTCAGAAATATTCTAACGCTGCTTACGGAACTGACAATTAATATAGGCAGATACACAGTATTTCCAATAGTATTCTTCTCTATAGCTTATGGTATTTTCAAACTAAAACAGGAAAATCGCATAACCCCTGTCTACATAAAACTTTTTTCCGCCATAATAGTTTCGAGCACTCTGACAGTTCTTATTGCTACAGGAATTGTTCTTCTTTTTTCTCCTGACAGAATCCCCATAATAATTGAGGACTTTGTTCAGTATAGTTTTCCGGGATATGAGGAAATTCTTAAATCGATTTTTCCGATGAGTTTGTTTCAGGTCTTTACTGACAACAACAACTTTTTACTGCCTGTAACATTTCTTGGAATTTTTATAGGTCTTAATTTTTCGTTTGATAAGGTGATGACCAGACCCGCGTATCAGTTCTTCGATGCAATGTCCAGAATTCTCTATCATATCGGAAAATTTATTGTTGAAATTCTGGGATTCGGGATGATAATTCTGGCAACTAACTTTACCATGCAGATTATTCATACACCCCAGCTTCCTCTCTTTAACCAGCTTATTATACTTCTTACAATTAATCTTGTACTGATCGTTTTCGGGGTATACCCGGCATTCATCTATTTCCTCAGCGGCAAACAGAATCCTTATAGAATAATATATGCATTAATTGCTCCATCCCTGGCTGCAGCTGCTTCCGGAGACAGTTATTTCACTCTGACTGCCCTTAATCTCCATGCAAAGGAAAGTCTTGGCATTCCGAGAAAAATAGGAGCATCTATACTTCCTGTTTTCACACTTTTCGGTAAGGCTGGAACCGCCTCTGTAACAAGTATTACCTTCTTTCTCATACTTAAGTCCTATTCGAGTCTGGTAATTACTCCGTCAGGGGTTCTCTGGATAATTGTTTTCAGTATCCTGACATCCTTTCTGGCAGGATCGGTTCCTGGAATTGGAGTACTGGTATCCCTTGCAACTATGAGCAAACTATACGGAAGGGGGATAGAGGAGGGATTTCTAATAATAGGCTCCATAGCTCCTATTATCATAAGTTTCAGTGTTATTATTGATACAGTAACTGCTGGTGTTGCGTCATATTTAATTGCATTTCATGAAAAGAGCCTGAAGGATATTGAACTAAAAGATTTCATTTAAAGAGATTCGTGTAAATAGCTGATCAAGTAAACCTTCTAATTTTCAATTTCTCAATACTCTTATATAAAAATATTCAGCTTCTAAAATACCATTGTCTCTACCATATAGCGGATACTCTTCCCGTCTGAATCACTAATCTCTTTTTCAAGGATAAATACAAGACCATCCTCTGCAGGGGTAAAAACAACCTGCTTAATTCTGTAAGCCAGGACATCTTTTCTTTTGTAATTTGGAAGACCGATGGTATAGGTACTGGTTTTGTCATTCTTATCCGTAACCGAGAGGTTTATATGAAAAGCTGAACTTATATCCTCTCCTGTTCCAAATTGTTCCTGTATAAGGGTAACTATATATTTATCACCCCTATAAAAATCTCTGAATTCCAGATTTTCTTTGGGTTTTGCACCATTGACCAGCAAATATACAACTCTGCCTGTTGCTATATGGTTTATCCCTACTTTTTTTATTGAATCAAGGGAGTTTTCCATAACAGTGATTAATGCTCCAAGGCCATCCTGACCAGGAAGAACGTCATCAGAGAAAATCTTTTTATTGATCCCGTTCCTGATAAAATCATTCTTTTCTATATCAACTATATATGTCTCAGCAAATGCTTTCGTTTCATTGGAGCTGATTCCATACTGTCCAAACATAAAATATCTGGAATCATCAGAAAATCCCAGATTTATATACTGTGCAATATCTCCTGCAAAGACCAGAAACCCACACAGAAAAAATACTGCAGCCACTACTATTATTTTCTTCATTTTGAGATCCTCCCAATTTTGAATATCGATAGAAAAGGCTTCACTCTGTAGTAATTTTTAATCTCTATCCTCAAAATACTTTTGACCTTTTTACTTTTTTCCGATATCTATATATATTATGAGACCAATCAGATCATATATTACCCAGACGGCTATCTATATAGCTCTAATTATGCTCACAATTATTCTTGGGATAGTTATTTTCTTTCATATTAAGGGAGGAACTATAGATTCCGGAAATATTCCATATATTACAGCAAAAGATCAATCTATTTTTGCAGTTCTCTACTTAATACTTTTTAAAACTATTTTTTCCTGTATTGCCGGAATAACATTGCGTAACCTATTTCAGAAAATTGCATCACCGGAAATATTTTTCTTCAGCCTGGCTATACTGAGTCTTTCATTTACAGCAGTAAGAAGTCTCCTGACAATTGAAAATATTATCAATTATCCAATATATTTCCCGGAAACTATTACACGAACCGTTTATTTTGGAAAAATTATCACAGTACTTTCACTTTTTACATCAGGCCTTTTTTCTACGGGTACAACTTTTAAAAAACAGGAATCATTTCTAATTTTAATAGTGCTGATTGCAATAGTTCTTTCCTCTGCAATACCAATTGATCTACTCGAAACGGATGTAACTCTTCTCATGGGGTCAGGATCGGAATATGGTATTAATATAGTATTTATTATACTTCAGATTTTGGCTGTTTTGAACTTTCTCGCAGGAGGAGTTAAGGATAACAATCATGATTATTTATTTCTTGCCGCAGGAGTAGGAATGGTGGCTTTGGGAAATGAAATGCTTTTCAGCCTGATACCCGGCTGGATCAGTATAGCAGCACTCCTCCTTCTATCGGG
>JAJRQE010000322.1 GCA_024280415.1 Spirochaetota bacterium
CAGAAATCTGAAAGATCTTCGACTCTGGTTCTATTTATCCGTGAAATAGGTTTAAGCATTTTAAAGTAGTCATCCGGAACAGGATTCGCCAGAGTAGTTCCTGCACCATGGGTAATATTAATAACCCCCGAAATGCTCAGTAAACTTAAGCCCTCTCTTAAAGAGGGAAGTGAAACACCAAGTATTTCCGAAAGCTGAATGTGTGTGGGAAGCCTGTCTCCAGGTTTCAGACCCAACTCAAACACCTTATCCAGAACAGAGTCTGCTATATCCTCCGAAAAACGCCGTCGTTTAATCATAAGTCCTCAGATGATTTTACAACTCCAGATCCCTGTTGTCAATTAAATTTGGATCATTCCCCGCAGTGAATTGTTTTTAACCACTCTTCAACAATGATATCCGTTATCAGGGGAGATCTCCCCCATTCTTCATTCCCAAGACCCGATAGGGAATCAGGGAGTCCGGCATCAAGAAGCTTACGATAATCTTCATCGCTCTTAAGATAAACCCTGATAAGAGAAGCAATCCCTTTATCGTAGAACAAACCATATTTTTCTGCCTGATGAAGAGCCCCCTCAATAATTGTTCGGTTTCGTCGAAAATGGCCAATTGCCCTTCCGTGAGATTCAAATTCGGAATCGATTGCAGTTACAGGAATAATATTAAGTTCATATCCATGCTTTTCCGCAGCAGAAAGAATATCTGTATCAATAGACCAGTCCATGGAATCGAGGTCTGGTGCTATATCTGTCAAAACCCTCCGGGATATAAACTTCCAGGGACACTGGGTGTCATGTAAGTTCAGGTCGATGAAAAACCGGGGAGTAATCTTTCTCTGAATATGTCTGTACATAAGGACACCTGTACCCGCCCTAACCATATTTTTAACCAGAACAGATCCTTCATCCATTCTGTTGCCAATTACTAATTCCTTTCCGGAGAAATATTTATCAATTAAAATACCCATCTGACCAAGATCAAAGGTCATATCTGCATCGGTAAACAGCATGGCGTCAAAATACCCTTCATCGGGATAATCCGGAAGCTGAAGAACCGATCTTATACCAAAAATAATTTCGCCGCCTTTCCTGTTCTTTATAAATGATTCTCCTGATTTATAATCACCTAGTTTAATATGAGTTACCCGATCTGTGTTAATCCTTTTTATTTCATCATCAAGAACTTCATCCGAGCCCCAGGGACATCCACCTGACAGATACAAAAGCCTATAATTAATTTTTGAACCCTCAAACAACCAATGCAGCTGAGCAAGTTTATTTTCAAGAGAATTCTCCCCATTGGGATTCTTAGCAGACGAAGGTTTTAGCCTGTTGTGTTCGTGGATAAGATTCATTACTATGGCAATTCGAAGACTCCTGTTCCTGTAAGCCCTTAGTGTAAGTTTGGAAACTGCAAGAAATGCTGCGAGAGATTTAAACAGTTCAGCCCCTTCTACAATCTCCCAAAGCTCATGAACCGAATAATTTTCTTCCAGAAAGGAATCTGCAATATTACGGACATCCCTGTAGTGAGAATCATCATTTAAATTAAATTTTCTTTCCCTGACTGACATAGACTACAGATAGTTTAATATGATTACACAAGCAAGTCAACAATATTCATCAAGTCATCTGATCTATTCAACATTTATCAATACTCCAGTAATAAAACTCAACCGATGAAAACCCATCTGAAGATTTTCATTATTTTATAGCTTCTTGCAAAACTATTGAGTAGAAATTGATCTTAAATTAGAATAACCACTAATACCAGCCTCAAACCCTGATACGTGAACAGGCTGTCTATGCTCCCTCAGGAGGAATAATGAAAACTTTACTTAAACAAAAGGCAGGATCTGCACCTTTTATCTCCTCAGCTGTCACAGCTCTCCTATTATCTGCAGCACGCCTGAAAGGGCCTGAGGGAATAATCCTTTTTGACAGGTTTCTTCCCGGGTTAGGATGGCTGCAGATTTTTCTAATTACCGTATACGCAGGGACAGTCGCAAATCTTCTTATAACAAAACCTAATTCAAGACCCATACGTTTGGCAATCTGGTGTATTTTTTCAATTGTTTTTTTCTCCCAGCTCCTCGCAGGTATCTTCATTTCCGATATTTTTCTTATGTCCGGGAAATTACACATCCCTGTTCCCGCACTCATTATAGCAGGCCCCTTTTACCGGAACAGCAGTTTTTTTATGCCTGTCCTCTTCCTTTCCACCATTATCCTGACCGGTTCCGGATGGTGCAGCTACCTCTGCTATTTCGGGGGATGGGACGGTATCGCTACAACAGCAAAAAAGTCTGTACAATTCCCTAAAAAGAGATGGAAACTAATACGATACATAATTTTTCTACTGGTAATTTCTACTGCACTCCTTTTCAGGTTCATAAATATTCCACCCGAAAAGGCAGCTCTATTCGGAATTGCTTTTGGAATTGCAGGGATTCTAATAATGCTTTTTATTTCCCGCAGGAATGGATTTATGGCTCATTGCAGTTACTACTGCCCTATTGGCATTCTCAGTAATTTTTTGGGAAAAATATCCCCATTCAGAATCAAAATAGATTCAGACTGCTCAAACTGCATGGGATGCAGTAATATATGCAAATACGATGCTCTTTCTGTTAAAGACCTGAAATCCGGCAGAGCAGGTTTTAACTGCACCCTCTGCGGAGACTGTATATCATCCTGCAGTTCAAATTTAATATACTATAAATTTCTAAAACTTTCCCCAGAGAGTTCAAGATATTTATTCATTATACTAATTTCAGCAGTTCATGCCTCGTTTTTAGGAATTGCACGTATATAAATTAACGCGCACCCAAAATATCAGGCAGTTTGGCGAGGTACGCCGCCCATAGGGGCGGCTTTAACTTTAATAAACTAGTTCTTTTCAATTCTAATCAGATGAACTTCACCCAAATCCTCAATACTGAGAATCTTATGTCCCTCTTCGGCGGCACTCCTTGGAACATTCTCAAGAGGTTCTCCCCCCTTTAATGTAACTTCCAGAATATCTCCCCGATTAAGCCTTGCGAGTGCAAGCTTTGCCTTCACAAAGGTCATAGGGCAGTGCTCCATGGTAATATCTATTGATTCAACACTCATTTTTTCTCCCTTTACAGATATACAAAAACTTCAGACCCCGATCTTATACCCCTAAAGTCTCCTCCCAAAATGGAAGTATTTAAGAGAAGTCTCCAAACCAACTCATATAAACAGGGTCTCTCCGCCTTCTGAATATTTCAGAAATGTAGGGACTCCTATAACTTCTTTCACTGCAGGATCAAGATCATCTCTTGTCATGCCAAAAATATTCATAGACATCTCACAGGCATAAAGGTTAATCCCAAGATCTTTTGCAGCCTGATAAAGCTCTTCCAAATTTGCAATATTCTGATTTTTCATCATACCTGTCATCAGTTTGGGAGAAGCACCTCCGAAGTTAAGTCTGCTAAGGGGCATACTTTTTCTACCACCCATAAGAAAGTTGAATACTTTTGCAAGAAACCCCCTTCCGATAAACGAATGGCCTCCCTTTGTTTTAACAATATTAAAGCCCCAGAAGGTAAAAAAGAGGTTAACTTCCCAATTTACGGCAGCAGCTCCTGTAGCCAGGGTCAATGCAGCAACAGCTTTATCAAAATCACCGCTGAAACATATTATCGAAAGCTTTTTTTTATTTTCCATTTCTATCTCCTTAAACTATTTGAATTTCTTCAGTGCTGACAACTGAATTCTCTATTCTGAAAGATTTAACGACAATTGCTTTCTCTGCAAGAGATACTATTACATAACTGACCCTAGGATCGTAAGCCAGTCTGATATCCTCCTCAGACGGCCTGGCCGGTGTTTCGGGATGGCTGTGATAAACTACAGCAGCCCGACAGGAGTCCTGACGAAACTCTTTAACTGCCAGAAACTGTTCGGAGGGATCAAAGGTAAAATGTTCATTGGATTCATCGGTATTCTTCATTCGGCGTATTCTTGATACCACCCCGTTTTTTTCACCAAGGTACCCGCAAACCTCCAAAGGGAATCCCTCCCTGGCATGCAGAACCATATCATCATAAATTTTTTTCTCTATTTTCAACATATATTCTCTCCTCTGAAAGAACCCTCACCGAAGTAAACTGTGTCTCGGAATTCAGCTGCTCTTTAAATCACAAACAGCTGCCGGGGAATCTATTAACTCTGTAACAGTAGGATGACTGCCGCAAACAGGACAGTTATCATTCTTTTCTATTTTCACAGTCCTGAAATCCATAGTCAGGGCATCAAATATCAGGAGTCTGTTTGTTAAAAGAGTTCCAGCCCGGGTAAGAAATTTCAAAGCTTCTGCAGCCTGAACAGTTCCAAGCATACCTGCTACAGCACCAAGAACCCCTGCCTGAGAGCAGGTAGGAACCAGATCAGCCGGTGGAGGTGCATTAAAAACACAGCGATAGCAGGCAGTTTTATTAGGATCAATTGTCATAGTCTGACCATCGAACCGGAGGATTCCACCATGGCTGAATAGAATATTCTCAAAAACACAGGCATCATTTATTAGAAATTTAGTAGCAAAATTATCCGTTCCATCAATAATAAAATCATACTCTCTTATGATCCCCCGAATATTGGAAGCATCAAGATACTGATTGTACTGTATAACTTTTATATCAGGATTTATTGCAACCATCTTCTCCGAAGCAGACTCTGTCTTCCACTCGCCGACATCCTTTGTATAATGGGCAATCTGCCTCTGAAGGTTGGAGAGGTCTACCCGATCTCCATCAACAATTCCAATAGTGCCAACCCCTGCTGCCGCAAGATAAAGAGCCGCAGGAGACCCAAGACCCCCTGCCCCAATAATCAAAACCTTTCCGTCAAGAAGCTTATCCTGACCCTCAACCCCAACATCTTTAAGTAATATATGCCTGGAATAACGTTCCAGCTGCTCCTGGGTATAATTTCTCATACTGCCTCCAATGCCTGCTCTATATCTGCTATAAGATCTTTACTCTCTTCGATTCCCGCAGAAAGCCTGATAAGTGTCTCCCGAACCCCCATGTCTGCACACTCCTCTTCTGAGTATTCACTAAAAATAGTAGAAGCCGGATGAATAATAAGTGTCTTATTATCATTCAGATTAGTGGCTCTTCTTATCAGTTTTAATGCATCCATAAAACGGAAGGCAGACCCCTTATCCTTCAGATCAAAGGTCAGGATTCCACCAAATTTATTACCAAACTGCTCTTCGGATACTGCATGGTAGCTGCTACCCTCAAGTCCCGGATAATCAACCCTTAGAACTTTATCTTCTTTATCCAGATACTTACTGATTTTCAGGGCATTTTCACATGATTTATCAATTCTCAGTCCTATGGTCTCCAGACCGAGAATCTGCAGCCAGGCATTATGGGGAGAAAGGCAGGCTCCAATATTCCTGAATACCTCTCTTCTCATTTTGGCTATCAAAGCAAAGGAACCATATTTCTTTACCCATTTCTCCATACCCGGAACATTATTCCAGTCAAAATTACCATAATCCAGTATTAACCCGCCAGTGGACGTGGCACCCCCGGATATATACTTAGTACTGCTTATCACTTCCAAAGCCACACCAGCTTCCCCTGCATTGAAGATATAGGGGGTACTTAAAGTTCCATCAAGAATTACAGGAACTTTTTTTCTATCTGCAATTTTTACAATTTCACTTATATTTACAACTTCCATCTGGGGATTGCTTATAATTTCCAGGAATATGAATCTCGTATTCATATCAACAGCAGCTTCAACAGCTTCAGGATCTGTTATATCCACAAACCGGCTTTCCAGCCCCCAGGGTCCCAGAGTTTCTTTAAAAAGGGAAACACTATTTCCGAAAAGTGTTTTTGCAATTACCCCATTTGATCCGGTTCCTGCAAGAGTCATGACCGAATTACTTATGGCAGCCATACCCGAAGAGAGTGCAATTACACCTACCGCTCCGCTAAGATCACACATACGGTTCTCTAATTCGGCAACTGTTGGGTTGGAAACTCTGGTATAGGCGAAAGCCTGTTTCTTTCCCTCAAAAGCAAGCTGAATATCCTTACTGCTCTCAAACTCAAAGGCAACACTATCATAGAGAGGAGGTCGCAGAGCTTTGTGAAAATCGGAAGAGTTGCCCTTTCCATGCACCGCTCTTGTATTAAAACTGGTCACAACTTCTGGCCCCC
>JAJRQE010000323.1 GCA_024280415.1 Spirochaetota bacterium
ATATCCTGCCCTTTAAATGCTTCTACCAGATAAGTAAGACCATTGGAGTTTGAATCCAGATAAGGGGAATCAATCTGGTAGGGATCCCCTGTTAAAACTACCTTCGTTCCCTCACCGGCCCTGCTGACAACAGTTTTTATTTCATGAGGAGAAAGATTCTGAGCCTCATCTATTATTATATACTGATTAGGCAGGGATCTTCCCCTGATATACGTCAGTGCCTCAATCTCTATCTTTGAACTCTGAAGGAGAGACTCTGCCGTCTTGAAATTGGTAAATTTATGGGATCTCATTATAAAATCCATATTATCATGCAGGGGCTGCATCCAGTGACTCAGCTTTTCCTCCTTGGTTCCCGGAAGGAACCCAATATCCTTGCCAAAGGGAACAACAGGTCTGGATATCAGTACCTTATTAAAAGTATTATCCCTGAATATTCTATGCAGCCCTGCGGCAATCGCAAGGAGAGTTTTCCCTGTTCCAGCCTTTCCCACCAGCGTAACAATGGAAATTCTGTCATCCAGAAGAAGATTAAGAGCCATAAGCTGTTCTATATTCAGGGGTTTTATTCCGCTGACAGATTCACTTGGTTTATCTACAAAATTCAGCTGCTCTGAGTCTGCATCATACCTTGCAAGGACAGAATCCTCTGAATTTTTTACATGGAGAATTAAAAACTCATTGGCAGACATTTTTTCATTCCAGGGAATAGTACCTATGGTTTTAAGAGAACTGATAGTATCTGCTGTAACATCCAGCTCCCGGAATCCAGTATACAGATCATTTATATTTACCTGCTGTTTTTCATAATCAACAGCTTTTAACCCCAGAGACTGAGCTTTCACCCTGGCATTAATATCCTTGGATACAAAAAAGACCTTCTTACCTGCCTTCTGAAGATCAACGGCAGTCTGAATTATCTGATTATCAATTTTATTCTTATTCAGATCATCAGGGATACCACTACGATTGAAAGAGACTGCAACCCGGAGTATAGAACCGTTTTCCATCCTGACACCCTGCTGAAGGTCCCCGTGTCTGGCAATAGAATCTATAAACCGGACAGCATGTCTGGCATTCCGGCCTCTTTCATCACTGTAGGTTTTCAGAGTATCGAGCTCCTCCAGAACCCCCAGGGGAATTATAACCTCATTGTCCCGGAAGGATAGTATTGCATCGGCCTTATGAATAAAAACATTGGTATCGATAACAAAAGATTTTACAGATCCATTTCCAGCCATATTGACACTCCTTGTACGGTACAGGAGGATGCGGGCACAACCAGGTACTCCCGCAGAAGAACAACTCCTGTGTTATTTAATTAGAATTGCATCAAAATTACATACATCAAAACACTCGCCGCACTTAATACATGCATCCTGATTTATAAAATGAACTTCCTTGCGTTCACCGGAAATTGTATTTACAGGACACTTTCTGGCACAAAGGGTACAACCTGTACAGGCCTCCGCTATTACTTCAAATGTAATTAATGCTTTACACTTCTTTGCAGTACACTTCTTATCCCTGATATGTTCTATATACTCATTCTCAAAATAGTTAAGGGTCGATAAAATCGGGTTGGGCGATGTCTGTCCAAGACCACAGAGGGATGCAGTCTGCATTGTTGCACCTATATTTTTCAAACGGTCAAGATCCTCTATAGCTCCTTCCCCTTTGGAGATCTTTTCAAGTATATTATGGAGGGCTCTCCCGCCGACCCGACAGGGGGGGCACTTTCCACATGACTCATCTATGGTAAATCCAAGATAGAATTTTGAAACATCAACTACACAGTCATCTTCACTCAGGACAATCATACCACCGGAACCCATGATCGAACCCAACGCCTGAAGACTCTTATAATCAATAGGAGTATCCAGATACTCCTTAGTTATGACTCCCCCGGAGGGACCGCCAGTCTGAACTGCCTTAAAGGCTTTTCCATCTGGAATTCCGCCCCCGATATCGTAAATAATCTCCCGGAGGGTTGTTCCCATGGGAACCTCAACAAGCCCGGAATTATTTATCTTTCCCGTTAGAGCAAAAACCTTTGTACCTGTGGTGTCATCAGTACCAATACTTGAAAACCACTCCCCACCTCTGGCAATTATCATGGGAACAGACGCCAGAGTTTCAACATTGTTGATAATGGTAGGTTCTCCCCACACACCCTTCACAGCCGGAAAAGGAGGTCTTGGGTTCGGCATACCCCTTTCCCCCTCAATTGATTCCAGAAGTGCAGTCTCCTCTCCGCAGACGAAAGCTCCGGCACCAAGACGTATCTCAATATCAAAGCTGAAATCACTGCCCAGAATATTATCCCCCAGAAGTCCCATCTCCCTGGATTGCCTCATTGCAATCTTTAAACGCTCAATGGCAAGAGGATACTCTGCTCTGATATAAATATAACCCTTCCGGGATCCTATAGTGTAGCCGGCAATAGTCATAGCTTCCAGAATTGAGTGAGGATCACCCTCAAGGGTAGATCGATCCATATAAGCACCTGGATCTCCCTCATCTGCATTACAGACAATATACTTCAGCTCTTTCTTCACCTGTTTTGTAAAGTTCCACTTCATCCAGGTTGGAAATCCTGCACCACCCCGACCCCTGAGACCGGATATTTCCATTTCATTAATAATATCATCTCCGGACATCTCAAATATTGCTTTTTCGAGTGCAATATAACCATCCCGGGCAATATATTCATCAATTTTCTCCGGATCAATAATACCGCAGTTCCTTAAAACAACTCTTAACTGTTTATAATCTGATACCGACTCTTTACTGGTAATAATATCTTCTGCAGGCTTATCAAAGATATATTCACTTACCGGCTTACCTGAACCAAGATGCTCCTGAACAATCTTTCTTGCAGCTTTTTCATCAACATGACCATAGATAACCGGAGCCATACCCGGAACAAGAACCTCTACAGTAGGTTCTGCATAGCAGAGCCCCATACAGCCCGTTTCAGAAACAACTGCATTAAAATGCTTACCTGCCGACAGTTCCTCTTTAAAGGCTTTTTCAGTCTCTCTTGCTCCTGCAGCCACACCGCAGGTTCCTACACCTATAATTATTCTGATCCTTTCATTATTACTGGAAGCAAATTCCTTTTTTACGCTATCTCTAAAATCTTTCATCTCTGTGCGATTTAGTTTTGACATTATTCCGGCCTCCATTAATTGTTATCATAATTTGAAAGAACTTCGGGAAGTTTCTTCTTGGTCAGCTTTCCAAAAACCTTTTCTCCGATAACAACTACAGGAGCAAGCCCGCAGCATCCGACACAGCGAACAGCTTCTATAGAGAACTTACCGTCTTCAGTCACCTGGTTTACCCCAATACCCAGTATTGATTCCAATTCGTTGATTATATCCTCTCCACCCTTCAGGTAGCATGCTGTTCCCATACAGACCTGTATATTATGCTTCCCGGGTTTGTCGAGTTTAAAATAATGATAGAAAGTTATTACACCATATATCTTTGACAGTGAGACATCCAGAAGGTGAGATATCTTTTTTGCTGCAGCTCTTGGAATATATGAAAATTCCTCCTGAACTCTATGCAGAATCATTATCAGATTCCCGGGTTGGTTTTTCCACTCATTGATGAACGAGACCAGCTCATCAGAGAATTTTATCTCTTCTGTATTCATATCAGATACATAACCTCCAGAACAATTAGTAAAATTCTTTTTGATTTTAGCTTAAAAAAGATTGAAAGGCAAATGGATAAGATATATATTTATTTTTTCTTCAAACAGGATTAGATATTTTATTTAATACAGATCAATTTTTATTATCCAAAGATGTTACTAAAATACTATTTATTATTGTTAATTTTTAAATATTCCCATCTATTTAATTTAATTAATATAGTTTTGATAAATTTATGTTTACATATATTTAAAATCAGCATAAAATGGCAATATAAGGTATATATACCCTAAATTAAAGTATAGTGAGTAAAAAATGAATAAAGAATTTATCCTGCGGCTTACAAAGTACAAGCGATTAATTCATAAATTGAAATCTCTTGGTTTCGAACGAGTATTTTCAAATAATCTTGGAGATGCCATAGGGGTCACACCAGCACTTGTCCGGAAGGACTTTTCAACCCTCCACCTTTCAGGGAATAAGAGGGGGGGCTATAATATAGATATGCTCGTAGAGGAGTTTGATGTAATCCTCGGAAGAAATAGTCCCCAAAATGTTATTATTGTAGGCTGCGGCAGAATCGGACAGGCTTTGATGCAGTATCCCGGCTTTGCTTCTGATGATATCCATCTTGTAGCAGGGTTTGATAAGGCTCCGGATAGTGTAAATATAGACAATCCCATACCAATATTCGGAATGGATAAGCTTGAAAACTTTGTTTCGGAAAATAATATTAAAGTCGGTATTATTACAGTACCCGGCGAAGAAGCCTCCAGTGTTCTGGATAAAATGGTCGACACCGGAATAAGAGGGGTATTGAACTTTGCACCTGTTGAACTGAAATGTCAAAAATATGACTGTGACTGTAAATGCGTTATCCATAATGTTAACATTGGACTGGAACTTGAACATCTTTTTTATCAGGTTTCAACTCAGGATACAGACTTTTCCATTGTGAATGACAATTCAAAAAAATAATAAAATCAGGGATTTTTAAGTTCGATTTCAACTATCAAAGGAAGGTGGTCTGAGTAGCCCCTCCCTCTGGCTGTTACCCATCCTGAGGGAGATCCCTTACTGTCAAGCAGAAAACTATCGTCTATGACCTCAAATTTTTTGAAATCGTATCCTTTTTTATCAAACAGTCCCGGACTTAACAGGATATGATCGATTGTCTGCCAGACCTCATTGTAGAGATAAGTTCCTGTCCCGGGGGGTTCTCTGCACCAGGGATCATAGAGGACAAGCTTTTCCTCCCCGGGTCTATAGAGGGTCGTCTCTTCACTTGCACTGAGCAAAACAGGTCCTTCCGGACGGGCTAAGCCCCCATCCTCTTCCGGCATCAGAGCTGTTGTATATCCCTCCCCCACCCTGAAATACTCATCCCAGTTTTCATTTAAATCACCTGCAACAAGTATAATTGAAGCAGGATCATTTTCCAGAAGCTGGAGAATCCTGACTTTTAACAACTTTCCAGCTGCAATTCTCAGAGGTTCTGTTACTTCTGCCCCTCCAAGTTTCGATTTCCAGTGATTATTAAAAAGATAAACAATTCCATGTTCCGTATCGATTGAAACCTCAAGAATGGGGCGCCCGGCAAAGACACCCCCGACCTGAATCTGGTGAACCATAACCCGGTCAAAAGGAATCCTGCTTATTACCCCTATCTGGACAGCTGAGTTTTCAGCCTCAGTTACCACACGATAGTCATAGCCGAGGCCCTTAAGATAGTTTCCAACAAGCTTATCAAGGACCTTTCCGTTTTCTATTTCCTGGAATGCAATTATATCAGCTCCACCCTTGACAGAACGCCTTATAACCTCAGAAAGATTTGAGAGTCTGGTTGAATATTGACTTATACCCCATTCACTTACAGAGGGATCAAATTCATAATATTCTGTACCATCATCAATATCATCAAAAATATTCTGTACATTATAGGACATGAATACCAGGGTATTATTTCTATCCGAAGGAAAGGGA
>JAJRQE010000324.1 GCA_024280415.1 Spirochaetota bacterium
CCTATTATTAAAAAAACTAAGAAGGAGTCTTTTATGAAAAAAGCAATTTTAATCATTCTGACCGCCCTATTAATCCTGCTTCCTGCAAATATATTTGCGAACGGAGCAGAGGAAGTAAATAAGGAGGGTCCCGTATCTTTCGATTTCTGGACTACAGAAACACAGTCAGACAGAATGGCAACAATACAGGTGCTGATCGATACCTATACAACACTCTATCCGGATGTCACTATAAATCTGATTGCAGTCGATGAAAATGATCTTGCGACAAATGTTCAGACAGCATCAGCTGCAGGGACACTTCCAGCAATGTTTGAAGGACCTGCAGAGACAGCAGTTGCCTTTGGAGTGGAAGGAATTATAGATATCAAAGCTGCAACAGATGTTGTAGACAGTATTGGACGGGATAAATTTTATCAGGGAGCTCTTAAAGTTCTGGAAACCAGTGCTAAAGACGGTTATTATGCACTGCCATATCATGGATGGGTACAGGGTATATGGTACAGATCAGACTGGTTTGAAGAAGCGGGACTGGAACCACCAACAACATGGGATGCTACTCTGAAAGCTGCAAAGTACTTCTATCAGCCTGAAAAGAATCAGTACGGTATACTCGTTGGAACCAAACCTGAAGGGTACACAGAACAGTGTTTTACACCAATTGCGATGTCAAATAACGCTGCTCTTTTTGACAAAGATGGAAATCTTATATTCAATTCACCGGAAATGAAGGAAGCCGTTGAGTTCTATGCAGAACTTGCAAAATATACTCCTCCCGGACCCCAGACATGGCGTGCAAGAGATTACTATCTGCAGGGTAAGATGGCAATGTTTTACTATTCAACGTATATAATGGATGATCTTGCACTGCAGGAAGTTGCAGCAGGATCACTTACAACTGAAAATTTTGCAGACTTAAAAGGATCCGGCTTTGATCCTGAACTTGTCAACAATACCAAACTCGCTCCTATAATGACAAATAAATCCCCTGCAGGATATGGAACTGTCGTTGCATTCGGACTTTTTAATCAGGAAGACAGTGCAAAAACCAAGGCTGCCCAAAACTTTATTAAGTATCTCTATACCCAGAATGCTTATATAACTTTCCTCCACATGGCTCCGGGTGGTATGAATCCGATGCTTAAGGAGATTTCCACTAATCCAAGATTCCAGAATGACCCCAAAGGTATATTTAAACATTACGGAGCTGAAAAGATGTCTGAAATTATTCAGGGTCTGGACAGTATAGAAACATTCAGCATTGTGGACGGAAATAGAATGGAAGCTGCCAGTGTTATCACAGCTCAGCAGATTATTCCTCAGATGATTTACAAGATTACTCAGGAAGGACAGGATGTTGACAGCGCTATGGCATGGGCCGAAAGCGAAATGGAAAAAATAGTAAAGTAGATTTATCACTTTTAACTGTCCGGGACACTCTCCCGGGCAGTTTCTTTTTCCAGCTATACAGAATCATTGTCTAAAGGAAAAAAGCTTGGAGAGCAGAATATGGATCTTATAAAAACCGGTAATCCAAAAACATTGAACAGGCAGCAGAGAGAGAGTATTCTTGGATGGACTCTAATTGCACCTGCAGCAGTTATAATACTTGCTCTGATTTTATACCCCATAATTTACAATATTTATTTAAGTTTTTTTGATGTAAACCTGGAGGGGGGGAATACATATATTGGTCTGGATAATTACAGCAATGTTGTTTTTGATCCCTCATTCTGGAACTCTGTACTTACCACAATTATATATGTGGTTTGTACTACCATAGGAACAACCCTTGTTGGATTAATTGTTGCCATGGCAATGGACAAGAAATTCCCCTTCAGGGGTATAGTCCGCAGTCTTGTTCTTCTTCCATACGTCGCACCTGTAATATCTGTAGTATTTGCCTGGCAGTTTATTTTTGATCCTGTTAACGGTATTTTTATGGATATTACTTATGAAAAACTGGGTATTTTTTCTGAAAGATTTAACCTTATAGGAACTCCGGAAGCCGCTGTATGGATTGCAATAATATTCAGTATCTGGAAAGGATTTCCTTTTGCCTATCTGATGATCCTTTCCAGACTTCAGGCAATTGATGCAACTCTATACGAAGCTGCTGAAATTGACGGAGCAAACGCCTGGAACAAGTTTAAAAGTATTACCATGCCAGAAGTATACTTTGTCATAGGTGCAATAGTACTTCTAAGGGTAATATGGAATTTTAATAAATTTGAAGAAATATTTCTGCTGACAAAAAACGTAAAAGTTTTGTCCGTTTACACCTATTTCAAGGCCTTCACTGGATCTATGGAGATGGGGCAGGGATCAGCTCTTGCTGTCATTCAGTTTCTGCTTTTAATTGGATTTATACTATTCTATGTAAAGAAGGTCTTAAAATGGTAAAAAAAACTGGGATTCTAAACAGGGCAGGTTTCTTACTGTTAATTTTAATTATAGTTTTTTTCTCGGTATTTCCCTTTGTTCAAATGCTATCTACCTCCCTAAAATATCAGTGGGACTGGGGAAATCCATCCCTTATTCCGACACAGATAAATCTTGAAGCATATAAGGAACTTTTAAATATCGGCCAATCAGAAAAGAACCTCCCCGAATCAATAAAAATCCTCCTTAACGAAACAGAAGATCTGACAAATGCCCAGAAAAAGGCTATCATTGCAAAATACAATGATACCAGTGGAGTTTTCCCCTTCTTTCGATATTTCAGAAATTCCCTGACTCTTTCTGTAACAGCTGCTTTTATTTCTGTTTCTATTGCTATACTTGGAGCATATTCTTTCAGTAGAATGCAGTACAAAGGAAGATCAATAATTCAAAGAGGGATTTTGTTCGTCTACATGTTTGGCGGGATAATTCTCCTTATTCCACTCTATAAAATGTTTGTTAATCTTGGATTTTTAAGTACCCAAAGCGGAACCTTTATTTCGCTGATTATAATCTATCTGGTTCAGACACTTCCTGTCTCCCTCTATATGCTTGGAAATTACTTCAGAACCATTCCTTTTTCAATAGAGGAAGCTGCCATGATTGAAGGAGCAGGAAGATTTGAAACCATCTGGAAAATAATTGTACCTCTCTCATTCTCTGCAATAGTTACTGTGTTTGTATATAGTTTCATGATAGCCTGGAATGAGTATCTGTTTGCATCTGTTTTTCTAAGAGGTTTCAAGGAGCTCCACACACTTCCAATAGGACTGCAGACCCTTTTTGTCTCTAAAAATGCCATTTGGGACAGAATCATGGCTGCCTCGATGATGACAGCAGTACCGGTAATTGTCCTTTTTATGTCTATTCAGAAAAACCTTGCCGGCGGCTTATCAGCAGGAGGGGTAAAAGAGTAATTAAGAACTACAGGGGAATCAGGTGGTTTGCACTGCTTCAGAAGTCTCAGAAAATAGTGGAACGATTAAAAGCAAAGCCTTTTACTTTAGTAAATTTCGAAAGTATGCCGATATTGACTATAGATGGTGAACGTCGTAATGCTGCAAAAATATCAAGATACGTGGGTTTAAAATGATGTCAGAATTTAATATAGCATTTATTAGCGGAAAACTTGGGGATGTTGACGGAGTATCTCTTGAAGTAGATAAATGGATCGAAGTCCTCCAAAAAGAGGGTCATGAAATTTTTACCATTGCAGGTAAGTATGCAAATCCTCTGCAAACAATAAAGGTCTCTAAGCAGTTTCTTTTAAAAGAGCTTCGTTTTGATTCTGTACTGCAGAGACACTATGAAAAAATGGTTTTCCCTTTTCTTACCAGACAGCCGACACACCTTACTTTTGGATCCCGAAATCAAATACTGGAAGATATGATGGTCAAGGGTAAAGAATTGGGAGAGGAAATATTTCAAATAATACAGGATAATAACATAGATGTCATTATTGCTCAAAATACCAATGCCATGCCAATGACTCTTCTGGGGGGAATAGCCGTCTATAACCTTCTGACTGAATATAAAATTGCAACAATTTTTCACCATCATGATTTCTGGTGGGAACGGAGCAGATTCAGTCAGAACCGAATAGAGGAACTGTTAACCAGAATAATGCCTCCATCTGATCTGGGTTCTGAACATGTTGTAATTTCTTCATATTCTGCACATATCCTAAGCTCAATAAAACGTGTAATACCCACTGTCATTCCAAATTGTGAAAATTTTGAAGAAGCAGCAGTTTTAGATGATTATAATAATAATTTTCGTAAAGATTTTGGTTTTAGGCAGGATGATATTCTTTTTATACAACCAACAAGAATTGTACCTCGCAAAAGAATAGAAGATTCTGTTCGCCTTGTTGGAATGTACGGGAGAAAATTCCCAAAAATAAAGAACAGGTTGAAATTTATTATTTCTCTCTACCAGGGTGATGAACTAGACAATTCATATATTGAAGTTATTAAAAATCTTTCAAAAACTGAAAATGTTGAAATGCATTTAATATCTGACAGGGTATCATCGATTAGGAGGATAAATGAAAAAGGGGAAAGACTCTACACAAG